>NZ_JAANNX010000243.1:0-705 GCF_013363615.1 Streptomyces sp. CAI-85
TCATCGCCTCGGCGACCTCGTTGGTCGCCTTGGTCCAGATCGCGATGAGCTCCTGCGTGCGCTCTTCCTTGGTGATCAGACCGCGCTCGTACTGCTTCTGGACCTTCTCGTCCTGCGCCTCGTAGCCGCGGACGATCTCCTTCTTCGCCTCGGGAACGACGACGTCGGAGATGGCCACGGTGACACCGGAACGGGTCGCCCAGAAGAAGCCGGACGCCTTCAGGTTGTCGAGCGTCGCCGCCACGATGACCTTGGGGTAGCGCTCGGCCAGGTCGTTGACGATCTCGGAGAGCTGCTTCTTGCCCACCGAGTAGTCGACGAACGGGTAGTCCTCGGGCAGCAGCTCGTTGAAGAGCGCACGGCCGAGCGTGGTCTTCAGACGGAAGCTGTCACCCTGCTGCCACTCCGGCTCACCCTCCTCGCGGGCCGGCGGGGTCCAGCCGCGCGGCGGGATGGTGCCCACCGGGAAGCGGATGTCGATCGCCGACTGAAGGGCCAGCTCACCGGCGTCGAACGCCATGATCGCCTCGGCCGTGGAGCCGAAGGACCGGCCCTCGCCCTTGGTGTCACGCAGCTCGCCGTCGGTGGTGAGGAAGAACAGACCGAGGACCATGTCCTGGGTCGGCATCGTCACCGGACGGCCGTCGGCGGGCTTGAGGATGTTGTTCGAGGACAGCATCAGGATGCGGGCCTCGGCCTGCGCCT
>NZ_JAANNX010000244.1:0-699 GCF_013363615.1 Streptomyces sp. CAI-85
GTCGAAGACCTCCGGGTGCGCCTTCTCCACCTCGTCCAGCAGCACCACGCTGTACGGCCTGCGCCGCACCGCCTCGGTGAGCTGGCCGCCCTCCTCGTAGCCCACGTATCCGGGCGGGGCGCCGACCAGACGGGCGACGCTGTGCTTCTCGCCGTACTCCGACATGTCGATGCGGATCATGGCCCGCTCGTCGTCGAAGAGGAAGTCGGCCAGCGCCTTGGCCAGCTCGGTCTTGCCGACGCCGGTGGGGCCGAGGAAGAGGAAGGAGCCGGTCGGCCGGTCCGGGTCGGCGATGCCCGCGCGGGAGCGCCGTACGGCGTCGGAGACGGCCTGGACCGCCTCGGCCTGGCCGATGAGCCGGCGGCCCAGCTCCTCCTCCATCCGCAGCAGCTTCCGCGTCTCGCCCTCCAGCAGCCGGCCCGCCGGGATGCCGGTCCAGGAGGCGACGACATCGGCGATGTCGTCCGAGCCGACCTCCTCCTTGACCATGGTGTCCTTCGCGGCCTCCTCCTCCGCCTCGGAGGCCAGCTCCAGGTCCCGCTCCACGGCCGGGATCTCGCCGTACAGCAGCTTGCTGGCGGAGTCGAAGTCGCCGTCGCGCTGGGCGCGTTCGGCCTGGCCGCGCAGTTCGTCCAGCTTCTCCTTCAGCTCGCCGACCCGGTTGAGGGACTGCTTCTCCTTCTCCCAGCGGGCGTTGAG
>NZ_JAANNX010000245.1:0-699 GCF_013363615.1 Streptomyces sp. CAI-85
CCCGGTGTGTACATCTGCGACGAGTGCATCGATCTCTGCAACGAGATCATCGAGGAAGAACTCGCGGAGACCAGCGAGGTCCGCTGGGAGGAACTCCCGAAGCCGCGCGAGATCTACGAGTTCCTCGAGGGCTATGTGGTCGGCCAGGAGGCCGCCAAGAAGGCCCTGTCGGTCGCGGTGTACAACCACTACAAGCGCGTCCAGGCCGGCGAGAACGGCGGCGGCCAAAGCCGTGAGGACGCCATCGAGTTGGCCAAGTCCAACATCCTGCTGCTGGGCCCCACGGGCTCCGGCAAGACCCTCCTGGCACAGACCCTCGCCCGCATGCTGAACGTCCCGTTCGCCATCGCGGACGCCACCGCCCTCACCGAGGCGGGGTACGTCGGCGAGGACGTCGAGAACATCCTGCTGAAGCTGATCCAGGCCGCCGACTACGACGTCAAGAAGGCCGAGACCGGGATCATCTACATCGACGAGATCGACAAGGTCGCCCGTAAGAGCGAGAACCCGTCGATCACGCGTGACGTGTCCGGTGAGGGTGTGCAGCAGGCGCTGCTGAAGATCCTTGAGGGCACCACGGCCTCCGTCCCGCCGCAGGGCGGCCGCAAGCACCCGCACCAGGAGTTCATCCAGATCGACACGACGAACGTGCTGTTCATCGTGGGCGGCGCGTTCTCCGGCCTGGAGAAGATCATCGAG
>NZ_JAANNX010000246.1:0-696 GCF_013363615.1 Streptomyces sp. CAI-85
ACATGTCGCCGGAGTTCGGCTCCACCGCCGCGATCTTCCCGATCGACGACGAGACCCTGAAGTACCTGCGTCTGACCGGCCGCAGCGACCAGCAGGTCGCCCTGGTCGAGGCGTACGCCAAGGCCCAGGGCCTGTGGCTGGACCCGCAGGCCGAGCCGGACTTCTCCGAGAAGCTCGAACTGGACCTGTCGACCGTCGTCCCGTCGATCGCCGGCCCGAAGCGCCCCCAGGACCGCATCGTCCTGGCCAACGCCGCCGAGCAGTTCAAGACGGACGTCCTCAACTACGTCGACGTCGTGGACGAGGCGGGCAAGGAGTCCTTCCCGGCCTCCGACTCCCCGGCCGTCACCCCGAACGGCGCCCCGTCGAACCCGGTCACCGTGACGGCCCCCGACGGCTCGACGTACGAGATCGACCACGGCGCGGTCACCGTCGCTGCCATCACCTCCTGCACCAACACCTCCAACCCGTACGTCATGGTCGCCGCCGCGCTGGTGGCCAAGAAGGCGGTGGAGAAGGGCCTGACCCGCAAGCCGTGGGTCAAGACCACGCTCGCCCCGGGCTCCAAGGTCGTCACCGACTACTTCGACAAGGCGGGTCTGACCCCGTACCTCGACAAGGTCGGCTTCAACCTGGTCGGTTACGGCTGCACCACCTGCATCGGCAACTCCGGCCCGCTGCCGGAGGAGGTCTCCA
>NZ_JAANNX010000088.1:0-15215 GCF_013363615.1 Streptomyces sp. CAI-85
CGTAGGAGACCTGGCAGTGCACGCAGAACAGGAACGGCGCCGGGACGAACGCGGCCACCAGGCCCTCGCCCGACTCGTTCCCGTGGGCGTCCACGACCACACGCTTCGGCAACCGGGGCCGGTACGACTTCTTGACGACCGTGACACCCTGCGCGTCCGGCTCCAGCCAGGACTCCGGCAGCCGGCGGTCGTCCACGGCCTTCTGCGGATCAGCCGGCCACTCGTAGTCCTCCCCGGGCATGCCCAGGTAGAGGTAGCCCTCGCCCTCGCGGCCCCCGGAGGCGGAGGTGTCCCGGCGCGGCTCGTACCGGAAGGAACCGCCGTCCTCGGTGCGCCAGACGGTCAGGTACTCCTGCCCGCACTCGCGGCAGAACGCCAGCGGGTACAGCGGCTTGCCGTCGCTGTCCGGCTGCTCCAGTTGGTAGGTGCGGGTCAGCGGCCGGGTGAGCGGGTCCTCCAGCGTCGTGTAGACGGTGTCGCCCTTGGAGAGGAACTGGTGCAGCCTGAACGCGAACAGCGGCCGCTCCGTCACCGGATGCTTGGCCTGCGCGCCCGCCTCCAGGGTCGTGCGGATCGCCTCGCGCACGCTCTCCTCGGCCACTCCCGACCCGGCGGCCAGCTCCTCTGCCGCCTCCTCGACGGTGCCCGGCGCGCAACGGCGAAGCCGCCCCGTGCCCGGCTCGCGCTCCAGACCGAACCGGGACTCCACCCAGCGGGCAAGCGGGTCCTTCGTGAGTGCCTCGTACGCGCGGGGCGCCGCCGGGACCCGCAGTCGCTCGGCGGGCACGGAGTCCGGCGCCTCCTCGGTCGCCCGGATCAGGGTCTCGCCGATGACCCGCTTCGGCAGCACCGTCGTACCGAAGAGCCGACCCGCGACCCTGGCCACCTCACGCCGCTGGTCCTCCCAGGAGCCCTCGGTGGACATGGTCGCCGAGGTGCCGACGCACTGGAGGGTCGTGGAGGCGCGGCAGGCCTCACGCACCCGGCGGATGAGGAACGCCACGTCCGCGCCCTGCCGGCCCCGGTAGGTGTGCAGCTCGTCGAAGACGAGGAACTGGAGCCCCTCGGCCATGCGGATCAGGCTGGACCGGTCGTCCGGCCGGGTCAGCATCAGCTCCAGCATCACGTAGTTGGTCAGCAGGATGTCCGGGGGGTTCCTGCGCAGCTCGCGGCGCTCCTCCGTGGACTCCTGGCCGGTGTAGCGGGCGAAGGTGACCGGCTCACGGCCCTTCCCGAAGCCGTGGCGCAGGTACTTCTTCAGCTCCTCCACCTGCGAGTTGGCCAGCGCGTTCATCGGGTAGACGATGATCGCCCGCACCCGGCCGCCCGCGTCCGGGCCGGCCGCCTGACGCTCCTTCAGCACGTGGTCCACGATCGGGACGATGTACGACAGCGACTTGCCGGAACCGGTGCCCGTGGTCAGCACATAGGAGTCGCCCGCCTGCGCGGCCTCGATCGCCTGCCGCTGGTGGAGGTGGAAGGTGAGAGGGCGGCCGTCGGGGCGCGGCGAGGTCTCCTTCTTGCCGGCCTGGAAGATCTCCGCGCACCTCGGGTGCAGCACGCCGTCCCGTACGAGGTCGGTGACCTGGCCGCCGTCGGCGAAGAACGGGTTCAGGGACAGCCAGGGGTCGGGCCACTGCGACTTCGCCGCCAGGTCGTCGGCGACGAAGCCGCCGATGCGGGCGTCCCGGATCACCGTCGCGCTCTTGGTGAAGTCCTCGTACTCGCCGATCAGATCGGCGTGGATGCCGAAGACGTCCATCGACTCGGGCAGCCGCGGTTCCCTGCGCGGCACCGGCGCGGGGGCGGCCGGGGCGGACTCGGGGAGCAGGGCGCGCAGCCGTGCCACCGGGTCCATCGCCTGCCAGTGCGGCGCGAGCAGGGCGGCCGTGTCGTCCGGTGCGAGCGCGAGCGGGATCAGCGCCTCGCGGACCTGGGCGGCGTTCTCGGGCCGGTTCTCGGCGTCCTTCTCCAGCAGACGGTCCACCAGCCGGACCAGCTCGGCGGGCAGATCGGGGCGGACCAGGGTGAGTCTCGGAGGCTTCTCGTGCTGGTGCTGCTCGGAGAGCTCGTAGGGCGTTCTGGCGGAGAACGGCGGCCGCCCTATCAGCAGTTCGTACAGGATGCAGCCGAGCGCGTAGAGGTCGGCGGACGCGGAGACCCGCTCGGCGCGGAACTGCTCGGGCGCCATGTAGCGGGCCGTGCCGACGCTGACGCCGGTGCTGGTCAACCGTGTCTGGTCCGGGTCGTCGACGACGGAACCCATCCCGAAGTCGAGGACCTTCACCGTGCCGTCGCGGGTCAGCATCGCGTTGGCCGGCTTCAGGTCGCGGTGGACGACCCCGGCGGTGTGGGCGGCGGCGAGACCGGCGGCGATCTGCGCTCCGACGGCGGCGACCCAGGAGACCGGCAGCTGGGGCTCCTCGTCGATGAGGTCCGCGAGCGGATGACCGTCCAGCAGCTCCATGGCCAGGTAGGGCAGGCCGCTGCCGCCCGCTTCCTGGTCGACGCCGCCGTCGATCAGCAGAGTGAGGTTCGGGTGCCCTTGGGAGAGCATGCGCATGATCCGCACTTCGCGGCGGAAGCGGTCGATCTCCTTGCCGGACCCCGAGGCGTCGACGGCGACTCCGGTCCGGCTGCGCAGCACGGTCTTGACGGCGACTTCCCGGCGCGGGGAGTCCGCGGCTGCCCGAAGGTCCTCGGCCCGGTACACCTCGCCCATGTTCCCGCGGCCCAGAATCCCCACGATCCGGAACCGTCCGTCGACCGTCTCCTGGCGCACCAGCCCTCCCCCTCTCACCCGTCGCATACAAGGTGGGTACATTCCGTAGGGAGCGTATACCTCCACCTGTTGCGAGCATCACATCATTCCGTTGACGTTGTCAACGCGCCATCGTCGTCGTCCTCGCGGTCGGGCGGCCGAAGCTCTCCGGACGGGCCGCCCGCTCGCCCCCGCCGTCCCGGGGTGAGCGCATCCGGCGGGCGGCCGGCGAACCGGGCGGACGGCGCCGGAAGGCCGAGGAGGGAGTGGAGGGGGAGTGCCCGAAGTGCCGGGTGCTCGGCGCGGCGGCCGCCATGGCCGCGCAGGTGTGACGGCTCCTCGACCGAGTGGGCGTGGCCGTCGTCGGCGAGTCCGGGATGGTCGCTCTGCCGTCCGCCCGGTTCGCACGGAGGCCGGCGGGGAAGCGGATCGTGATCGCCGGGGACTTCCGTCGGCCGCCGGCCGCGACGAAGGGGGGCGGCGACCGCACGTCCGCCGGGCCGGCCGGGCGCGGGCGTGGTTCCGTGTCCCCGGCCGATCGGCTCGTCGCTCGTGCGTGACGGGCCGAGGCGGCCGGGTCGGTCGAGCGGCCGCGCACCGGGAGGCGGTCCGTGTGGCCGACGAGGACCAGGCCGATGCGCGGCAGAGGGTCGTCGACCGTGCGAAGCGGCACGGACCGGAACCTCCCGGCGGACGCATCCATGGGCGGGGCTCTTCTCGGTGGCTTGTGCGAGGGGGCGGGTGTCCGGCTGTGGGCGAGGTGCTCTTGAGGCGTTGACCTGGGCTTTTCCTGTCTCTCGAAATACCCCCAGGGGTAATTGTGTTACCTTCGCATGTATACCCCCAGGGGTAATTCTTCTCTGAAGGGAGTGCGGCGTGTTCTTCGTCGACACGATCGAGGTGCCGGGGCTCGGCAACCGCAGCTATCTCGCCGGCGGCGAGCGGACGGCCGTAGTGGTCGACCCGCCGCGCGACGTGGACCAGGTGATCGCGGCGGCCGCCCGGCGCGGGGTGCGGATCTCGCACGTGGTCGAGACCCACGTGCACAACGACTACGTGACCGGCGGCCTGGAGCTCGCCCGGATCGCGGGCGCCGCCTATCTGGTGCCGGCCGCGGCACGGGTGTCGTTCGACCGGACGCCCGTACGCGACGGTGACGTCACGATGCTCGACGCCGGCCTGCTGCTGCGCGCGCTGGCGACGCCCGGCCACACCCCGCACCACACCTCCTACGTGCTGGAGGACGACGGCACCGCGGTCGCGGTGTTCACCGGCGGCTCGCTGCTGATCGGCACCGTCGGCCGCCCCGATCTGGTCGAACCGCGTCTGACCACACGACTCGCCCGCGCCCAGCACGCCTCCGCGCACCGGCTGGCGGCCGAACTGCCCGACGAGACGGCCGTGCTGCCCACCCATGGCTTCGGCAGCTTCTGCTCGTCGGCGCAGGCGGAGGGCAGCGAGACGACCATCGGCAAGGAGAAGGCGTCCAACGAGGCGCTGACCCGGGACGTGGACACGTTCGTCGCCGACCTGCTGGCCGGTCTGGACGACATCCCCGCCTACTACACGCACATGGGCCCGGTCAACGCCGCCGGTCCCGCTCCCGTGGACCTCACCCCGCCGTCCGCGGCCGACGCCGAGGAGATCGCCGCGAGGCTGGCGGCGGGTGAGTGGGTGGTCGACCTGCGCAGCCGGGTCGCCTTCGCCGAAGGGCACCTCGCGGGCTCGTTCAACTTCGAGGCGGAGGGGCAGCTCGCCACCTACCTGGCCTGGCTGATCCCCTGGGGCAAGCCGGTCACGCTGCTCGCCGAGTCGCCCGAGCAGATCGCCGCCGCCCAGCGTGAGCTGGTGCGGGTGGGTATCGACCGGCCGGCCGCCGCGGCCGACGGCGGGCCGGCCGACTGGGTGCGCGCGGGCGAGACACCGGCCTCCTTCCCGCGGGGCACCTTCGCCGATCTCGCGGGACGGGCCGCGGACGTCGTCGTCCTGGACGTGCGCCGGGCTTCGGAGCGGGCCGGCGGGTACGTCGAGGGGTCGGTGCACATCCCGGTCCACGCCCTGCACCGCCGTCTCGGAGAGGTGCCCGAGGGCGAGGTGTGGGTGCACTGCGCGGGCGGCATGCGCGCCGCCATCGCCGCCTCCCTGCTGGACGCGGCCGGCCGGGACGTCGTCGCCGTGGACGACTCCTTCGACGCCGCCGAGAAGGCGGGACTGGACGTCCGGACCGCCTGACGGCACGGGCACCGGCCGATCCAGCCGCACCGACACACGAAACAGGGAGCGAGAAACCGAGATGAGCATCTTCCGGCGAGGCACGGGCGGCCCGGGGCGCGTGACCGTGCAGCAAGCGGCCGTGCGCACCGGCCATACCGGCGGTGACGGAGACGCCGTACTGCTGGACGTGCGCGAGCCGTACGAGTGGCAGGCCGGCCGTGCGCCGCGAGCCGTGCACCTGCCCCTGTCGGCACTGGCCGCCGGAGCGGCGCTGCCCGCCCCGGCACAGGCGCGGCCCCTGGTCGTGATCTGCCGCTCCGGGAACCGCTCCCGGCAGGCCGCCGAACTGCTGGCCGCGCGCGGCGCGCAGGCGGTGGACGTGGTCGGCGGGATGCGCGACTGGGCCGCGGCGGGGCTGCCGGTCGTGGACGAGCGAGGCCGGAACGGCACGGTCGCGTGAGCGCGGTCGTACTCGCCCTGGCCGCCGGAGCGGTCATCGGCCTGGCGCTCGGCGCGCTCGGGGGCGGCGGCAGCGTCCTGGCCGTGCCCGCCCTGATCTACCTGCTCGGCTTCAGTCCGGTCGGCGCGACGACCGCGAGCCTGGTCATCGTCACCATCACCTCTGTCACGGCGCTGGTCGCGCACGCCCGCGACGGGCAGGTGCGCTGGCGTACCGGGCTGCTGTTCGCGGCGGCCGGGATCGGCCCGGCGATGCTCGGCGCCGCGCTCGCCACCCGCATCCCGGCGGGCGTCCTCACCGCCGCGTTCGGCGTGGTCGCGGGAGCGGCCGCCGTGCGCATGCTGCGCTCCCGGCCCGCCGCGGAGGGCCCTGTGACGGTACGGCCGGGGCGGGCGGCCGCGGCCGGTGCCGGGCTCGGCGCGGTCACCGGTGTCCTCGGAGTCGGCGGCGGCTTCCTCGCCGTACCGGCGCTGGTCGGGGTGCTCGGCATGCGGATGCGCTCCGCGGTGGGTACCAGCCTGCTGGTCATCACCGTCAACTCGCTGGCCGCGCTGTCGATGCGGGCCCGTACGGTCGAGGGGCTGGACTGGGCGGTCGTCGGCCCGTTCATCGGGGCCGCGATCCTCGGGGCCTGGGACGGCAAGCGGCTGGCCGCGAAGGTCTCCGGGCCCGCGCTTCAGCGGATCTTCGCCCTGGTGCTGCTGGCGGTCGCGGTCTTCATGCTCATCGACGCGCTGCTGTGAAGGCCGCGGTGGGCATCCTCACGCCAGGGAGAGAAACAGCTTCTCCAGCCGGGCGCGCATCGCATCCGGGTCCTCACCGTTCCTGCGTCCGGACTCCACGTCGGTCAGGCACTGCTGCAGGCCGGTGGCGATGATGGCGAAGCCGGCCCGGTCCAGCGCGCGTGAGGCGGCGGCCAGCTGTGTGACGACGTCCTCGCAGTCGCGCCCCTCCTCGATCATCCGGATCACTCCGGCGATCTGACCCTGCGCGCGGCGCAGACGGTTCAGCACGGCCTTCAGGTCCGCACCCTCAAGTTCCAGTTCCACGACCACTCCTGTTGCAATACCCCTAGGGGTACAGTACGTCCCGGTTCGGGACGGCGTCGACCACCAAGGATGACACCTGTCATGACCAACTCCCCAGCCCCTGTCGCGCTCGGCGTCGACCAGGCCCGCACCCGTCTGAACGAGCTGATCGTCATCGACGTGCGCACGCCCGCCGAGTATGCCTCCGGCCATCTGCCCGGCGCTCTGAACATCCCGCTCGACCGGGTCCGGCGGACGCTGCCGGAGATACGGCACGCCGCCGAGCGCGGTGACGTGCTCGTCGTGTGCGCCTCGGGCGCCCGATCGGAGAACGCCTGCAGGCTGCTGGCCGAGCAGGGCGTCACCGCCGTCACCCTCGCCGGCGGCACCGGCGCCTGGGCCGCCCAGGGGCACGACCTGCACACCCCGGCGGCCTGTGACACGCGGGCCGGCTGGAGCATGGAACGCCAGGTCCGGTTCACCGCCGGCACCCTGGTACTCCTCGGCCTCGTTCTCGGCTTGCTCGTGCACCCGGCCGTGCTGCTGGTCTCGGCCGGCGTCGCGGGCGGCCTGGTCTTCTCCGCCCTCACCGACACCTGCGGCATGGCGGCCCTCTTGGGCAGGCTGCCGCACAACCGACCGCGCCCGGCCGACCTCGCTGAGGCGCTCACGGCTCTACGCGGCCGCTGAACCCGGCCTTCCGGGACGCCCCGTCACGCCTGGCGGGCGCGGTGGGCGTCCTGGGCGTCCTGGGCGTCAGTTCGCTTCCGTCGATCCAGCGGCCGCCTGCCGGCGCGCGTCGTCCATGTCGACGGCGCGGATCTTCCCGATCGGTTCCCCCAGGGCCCGCGGCGGCGTGCCCGGCTGCGCAGGCGGGGTCGTCCGGTCGCGGGCGGTCGTCAGGGTGGGGGTGGAGGGCGCCTGGATGGCGGCGGCGTGCCCGGCTGTGCAGGCGGGGTCGTCCGGTCGCGGGCGGCCGTCAGGGTGGGGGTGGAGGGCGCCTGGATGGCGGCGGCGTGCCCGGCTGCGCAGGCAGGGTCGTCCGATTGCGGGCGGCCGTCAGGGTGGGGGTGGAGGGCATCCGGAAGGCGGCGGCGAGTTCGGGCTGCGCCTCGGCGTCGGCCTTCCCCCGGATACGAGGTCCGGGCGGCGCTCGGCGGCCTTCGCGCAGACGGGGCCGAACATCCGGCAGGGGCCGCACCGGGCGGCCCGGAAGCCGATCAGCAGGATCTCGGAGCCGGTGACGGTCTCCTCGAAGCCGTCCTTGGCCAGTACCACGGCCGGCACGGTATTCCCTCCCGCTCACACATACCCGCCGGGGTGTATTGGCCCGCTCGGCTCAACCGGCGCCGGCCCGAGTGTGTTCCACACAGACGGGCGGCAGCGGGAACCAGCGCATGCGCTCGAAGTCGACCGGCAGTCCGGTGGGGCCGTCGTCCAGGTGGTCGGGACCGGCCGTCAGCACCGCACGGGCACGGGCGAGTTGGCCGGCCAGCGCCGCCTCGCCCAGCCGGCGGTGTCGGACGGCCGGGGCGGTGATCCGGCCGTCGGTGCCGAAGCGCACGTCGGTCAGGCGCAGCGGGGGTCGGGCGGTGCCGCTGCGGTGACGCCACTGTCCGGTATGCGCGTCGAAGCGGTAGTCGGGAAGCAGCCGGTGGCCGTGCGTGGCGATCAGATCCACGGCGTCGATGAGGTAGTCGCGGACCGTGTCGCTGATGAAGTAGTTGAAGTTCACCCGGGCCCAGCCCGGTTTGATGCCGTCGCAGCCGTGGACGACCTCGTCGAGCAGCGCGTGGGAGGTGGGGGAGTCGATCGCGAGCAGGCGGTGGCCGTAGGGGCCCGCGCAGGAGCAGCCACCGCGGGCCTGGATGCCGAACAGGTCGTTGAGCAGGGCGACGACGTAGTGGTGATGCAGGTAGGAGCGTGCGCCGTGGCGGATGCGGAACGAGACGATGGACAGGCGGCGGGCGTGGTGGTTGCCGAGGATCTCGATGCCGGGGTTGCCCTCCCAGGCCGCGAGGGCGCGGCGCCAGTGGCGCTCCTCGGCGGCCTGGATGGTGTCGGTGCCGACCGCCTGCTTGAGGGCGAAGACCAGTCCGGCCCGGACGGACTCGACGATCGCCGGGGTGCCGCCCTCCTCGCGGGCCACCGGGTCGTCGAGATAGCGGTGGCCGAGCGGATCGACGAAGGCGACCGTGCCGCCGCCGGGCGCGGTGGGCACCGGGTTGCGCACGAGTGCGCGCCGGACGACGAGCACGCCCGGGGTCTGCGGGCCGCCGACGAACTTGTGCGGGGACAGGAACAGCGCGTCCTTGTGGTCCCCGGCGCCCGGTGCGCTCTCGGCCGCCCGGACGGGGATGTACGGTGCCGCCGCCGCGTAGTCCCAGAAGGACAGGGCGCCGTACGCGTGCAGCAGGCGCGCGACGCGGTCGGTGTCCGTGAGGATGCCGGTGACGTTGGAGGCGGCGGAGAAGCTGCCGATCAACAGCGGGCGGTCGGCGTACCGCCGTAGCTCCGCTTCGAGTTCGGCGAGGTCGATGTGGCCGTCGGGGTCCTCGTCGATCACGACCACGTCGGCGATCGATTCGCGCCAGGGCAGTTCGTTGGAGTGGTGCTCGTACGGCCCGACGAGGACCACGGGGCGCTCGGCCTCGGGTGGCCTCTCCGGGCGGCGCAGCTCCATGATGCCGACCAGCTTGTTGACCGCCGCCGTGGCGCCGGAGCCGCAGAAGATCACCAGGTCGTCCTCGGTTCCGCCGACCGCGTCCCGGATGATGCGGCGCGCGTCCTCGCGCAGCCGGGTCGTCTGCAGCCCGGTGCTGGAGCTCTCCGTGTGGGTGTTGCCGTAGCGCGGCAGCACCTGCTCGCGGACGAAGTCCTCGACGAAGCCGAGGGCGCGGCCGGAGGCGGTGTAGTCGGCGTAGACGATGCGCTTCGGACCGTACGGGCCGTCCAGTACCTGGTCGTCACCGATCAGGTCACCCCGGACGCGGTCCACCAGCGCCGATACGACCGGCGTCGACGTCGTACTCATGGCCCCACCTCGATGTCGATCTCGGGCGGCCGGCGGAGGGTGTTGTGGACCGTGCAGTGCGAGGCCACGGCCAGCAGGCCCGCGCGGCGGTGCTCGGGCAGCTCCGGCGGCGGTTCGATCACGAGCCGCAGGGAAGCGACACGTGGCGGTCGGTCGGTGGCCATGGTGAACTCCGTGCGGACGCGCAGGCCGGCTTGGGGCAGGCCGTGCCGATGGAGGTAGCGGCCCGCGTAGAACGCCACACAGGTCGCGAGGGAGGCCGCGAAGAGCTCGGTGGGTGTGGGCGCGGTGTCGGTGCCTCCCGCCGCCGGCGGCTGGTCGACCTGGAGGCGGTGTTCGCGGACGTCCACGGTGTAGGCGTCGCCCTCGACGTGGACGACCTCCAGCCGGTGCACGTCCACGGACTGGGGGCGGTTCGTACCGAGGGTCTGCGCTGTGCTGCCGGTCATGGCCGAGCCCTTCTCTCCGACGCGACTGATCCGGGTTCCAGTCGACCGCTGAGCGCCGGGCGGGGGGGAAGGGGCCGACGGGGCGCGTCGGGAGCCGTTCGGCCCTCGTGCCCGGCATCGTGGCCGAATACCCTGCTGGGTATTTTTTCAGGGTACTCGTGCCGGACCGATGAGTTCCAGAGGCGCAAGGCCCGGCCGAGACATACCCCAGTGGGTACTCGGGGTGGGGACCTGCGGCCCATGTCCGGCCGTCATCTCCCGCACGACAGTGGGGTCATGGGCAAACACATCGTGATTCTCGGCGGCGGAACCGCCGGCACCATGACGGCCAACCGCCTGTGTCGTACGTACGACCAGGACGAGTGCCGGGTCACGGTCGTCGACCAGGACGACGATCACCTCTACCAGCCGGGTCTGCTGTTCGTGCCGTTCGGGCTGGCCCAGCCGCGCCATCTGGTGCGCTCACGCCCCCGGCAGATGAACGCGGCCGGGGACTACAAGCAGGCGCGGATCGAACGGGTCGACCTGGACGCGAGGACCGTGCACCTCGCCGGTGGCATCCGGCTGCCGTACGACGTCCTCGTGGTCGCCACCGGGGCTCGGCTGCTGCCGGAGGAGACCGAGGGGCTGACCGGCCCCGGCTGGGGTGAGAAGGTCTTCACCTTCTACGACCTGCCCGGCGCCGCCGGTCTGCACGACGCGTTGGAACGCTTCGAGGGGGGCCGTGTGGTGATCGACGTCGCCGACCTGCCCCTCAAGTGTCCGGTCGCGCCTTTGGAGTTCGCGTTCCTGGCGGACTGGTACTTCCGCCGCCGGGGTGTCCGCGACCGGGTCCAGTTGGCGTACGCCACCCCGCTCGACGGTGCGTTCACCAAGCCGGTCGCGGCCAGGGCGCTGGGCGGGCTGCTCAAGGAGAAGGACATCGAACTGGTCACGGAGTTCACCCTCGGTGAGGTGGACGGCCCGGGTGGCCGGCTGGTGTCGTACGACGAGCGGGTGTTGCCGTTCGATCTGGCGGTCGTCGTCCCGCTGCACGGCGGCGCGGAGTACGTGGGCCGCTCCGAGGGGCTGGGCGACGAACTGGACTTCGTGCCCGTCGACCCGCACACGCTGCAACATCCTGCCCATCCGGAGGTGTTCGCCATCGGCGACGCGGCCGGCCTGCCCGCCTCCAAGGCGGGCTCGGTGGCGCACTTCGAGGGCGAGGTGCTGGTGCACAACATCGGCCGCTTCCTCGCCGGGCAGCCGGTGGACGCCTCCTTCGACGGGCATGCCAACTGCTTCGTGGAGACCGGATTCCACAAGGCGCTGCTGATCGACTTCAACTACGACACCGAGCCGCTGCCCGGCCATTTCCCGGGCCCGGTCGGGCTGCCGCTGCTGAAGGAGTCGTACGCCGCCCATCTCGGCAAGCTCGCCTTCGAGTGGCTGTACTGGCACAGCCTGCTGCCCGGCCGGGAACTACCCGGCATCGGCTCGGCGATGCCCGAGCACGGCAAGCACCACGTGTCCGGCTGACCCCTGACAGGAGAGGACCCCGTCATGCCCACCGCCACCTACGCCGACACCACCGTCCCCGTCGACGACGAGGGCTTCTTCACCGACCCGGCCCGCTGGACGGAGCCGATGGCCGAGCAGCTCGCCAGGGAGGCCGGCGTCGACGCGCTGACCGACCGGCACTGGATCGTCATCCGCTTCATGCGAGACCAGTACGCGGCCAAGGGCACCGGCCCCACAGTCCGGGTGCTCGGCAAGACCTCCGGCGTGAGCGTCAAGGAGCTCTACCAGCTCTTCCCCAAGGGACCGGCGAAGACCGCCGCGAAGATCGCCGGCATCCCCAAGCCCCGCGGCTGCATCTGAGGAGCACCATCGGTCATGGCCGACACCGTAACCATCGAGAAGGTCTCGATCATCGTCTCCAAGGGATCCCTGGAAGGGATCTACCCCGCCCTGATCATGGCCAACGGCGCCCGAGCCGAGGGCATCGAGGCCGACCTGTTCTTCACCTTCTTCGGTCTGGACGCCATCACCAGGAAGCGCTGGGAGCACATCAAGCTCGCCACCGTCGGCAACCCCGGACTGCACCTGCCGACCCTGCTGGGCGGCATGCCGGGTGTCCCCGCCCTGGTCACCCGCTCCCTGGAACGCAAGATGGACAAGCTCGACATCCCCCCGATCCCCGAGTTCATCGAGATGATCGCCGACACCGGCGCCGGCATCTACGCCTGCAAGGCGTCCGTCGACCTCTTCGAACTCGACAAGGACGACCTGGTCGAGCAGGTACAGGGCATCATCACGGTCGGCGAGTTCTACGAACACGCGGCCGGCGGCCAGATCATCTACACCTGAGACGGCCGACACCGCGCCGGGCCGGGTCTCCCGGACGGAACGCGGCGCCTGCCGGCGCAGGCCGCCCACCCCGACGACGGGCCGTCCGGGCCGCGGACGGCCCGGAGGGCGGCTGCGCCGCAACGAAGAGGCCGCTCTGGCGGCACCGGGCGGCCTCCCGGCCCTGTTCACCGAGCGGGCCGTGCCCACCGAGTGCTCTGCCTCACCCCCGGCGAGACGTCCACCCCGCACGGCAGGCCCGGCGAGACGTCCACCCCGCACGGCAGGTCCGGCGATCCGCACGCCCCGCGCGCGGACGAACACGCCTGCGCCGCGCAGGAACCGGGGGTCGAGCGGGTGGAACCGGCCGGGCGCCCGGCCGGTGGCCTCGACGGAATGCCGGCGCACCGGCTCGCCGGGGAGGTGGCCGGCTGACCGACGAGCAGCGCCCCAGACATCTGCCGGTGTTCGACCGGGGGTGTCACGGGGGACCGGGACCATCACGGAGGAGGCCACCAGTGCCCCGAGGCGCTGGTCCGACGTGCCTGCCAGGCCGACGATGACGACGGAGAACTCGCCGCGGGTGATGAGTGCGGTCCCGGCCCGCAGCTGACATGGCGGCCCCAGCGGGCGGATGCGGCGGCATCGTCGTATCAAATGTCCCGGAAGATCTCGATCTGCGCCCCGATCGAGTTCAGCCGCTCCGCCAGGTCCTCGTAACCCCGGTTGATGACATAGACGTTGCGGAGCACCGACGTGCCCTCCGCCGCCATCATCGCCAGCAGGACGACGACCGCGGGGCGCAGGGCCGGCGGGCACATCATCTCGGCGGCGCGCCAGCGGGTGGGGCCCTCGACCAGGACGCGGTGCGGGTCGAGGAGCTGGAGGCGGCCGCCGAGGCGGTTGAGGTCGGTGAGGTAGATCGCGCGGTTGTCGTAGACCCAGTCGTGGATGAGGGTCTTGCCGGACGCGACGGCCGCGATCGCCGCGAAGAAGGGGACGTTGTCGATGTTCAGGCCGGGGAAGGGCATCGGGTGGATCTTGTCGATCGGCGCCTCCAGCTTGGAGGGCCGGACGGTGAGGTCCACCAGCCGGGTGCGGCCGTTGTCGGCGACGTACTCGGGCGTGCGGTCGTGGTCGAGGCCCATCTCCTCCAGGACCGCCAGCTCGATCTCCAGGAACTCGATGGGCACCCGGCGGACCGTCAGCTCCGACTCCGTCACCACCGCGGCGGCGAGCAGGCTCATCGCCTCGACCGGGTCCTCGGAGGGCGAGTAGTCCACGTCGACATCGATGTCCGGCACACCGTGGACGGTGAGGGTGGTGGTGCCGATGCCGTCCACCCGCACGCCCAGCGCCTCCAGGAAGAAGCACAGGTCCTGGACCATGTAGTTGGACGACGCGTTGCGGATGACGGTCACGCCGTCGTGCCGGGCGGCCGCCAGCAGCGCGTTCTCGGTGACCGTGTCCCCGCGCTCGGTCAGCACGATGGGCCGGTCCGGCCGGACGGCGCGGTCGACGACGGCGTGGTACTGCCCCTCCGTCGCCGCGATGTCCAGCCCGAACCGGCGCAGCGCGATCATGTGCGGCTCGATGGTCCGGGTGCCGAGGTCGCAACCGCCCGCGTAGGGCAGCTTGAAGGCGTCCATGCGGTGCAGCAGCGGACCGAGGAACATGATGATGGAGCGGGTGCGGACGGCGGCCTCGGCGTCGATCGCGTCCATGTCCAGCGCGCTCGGCGGCACGATCTCCAGGTCCACCCCGCCGTTGATCCAGCGGGTGCGCACGCCGATGGAGCTGAGCACCTCCAGCAGGCGGTAGACCTCCTCGATCCGGGCGACCCGCCGCAGGACCGTCCGCCCCCGGTTGAGCAACGAGGCGCACAGCAGTGCCACACACGCGTTCTTGCTGGTCTTGACGTCGATGGCGCCGGACAGCCGACGGCCGCCCACCACCCGCAGATGCATCGGTCCGGCATAGCCCAGAGAGACGATCTCACTGTCGAGCGCCTCACCGATGCGGGCGATCATCTCAAGGCTGATGTTCTGGTTGCCGCGCTCGATGCGGTTGACCGCACTCTGGCTGGTTCCCAGCGCCTCGGCAAGCTGTGCCTGTGTCCAGCCGCGGTGCTGTCGGGCGTCGCGGATGAGCTTGCCGATACGTACGAGGTAGTCGTCTGCCATGAGGCTGAGGCTATCTCAGATATGAGATGGCGCCTCCTGGGGGGTCCATTCGGGTGATGCCCCGTCAACGCCGCCTGGCATTACGGGTCCGACGCCACCCGAAAGGTCCGGGCAAATCCATCGATGTCGTACGACGTCCCGTGCTGCTGTGGGTGTGGCGCGGGCCGTGCCGCCCACCGGTGGTGATGGACCAGGAGCGCTTGTTGATGTTCAGCCGCACGCCCGGGAGGATGCGGAAGCTCTTGCGGAACGTGAGGGGCATGGAAGCTCCTTCTGTCGGCGGTGCCGGTTCGGCCTCGCCCGGCGGATACCCCGCATCCGCCCCCGTATGGCCGGCCCGGCGGCCAAGCCCCGGCGCGGCGGCGTCGGCGCAGCGCGCAGCGCCACCCGGCTCCCCTCGCGAGCCCGGGCATGACCATCCAGCCCCCATGTACTAGAGTTATCTCGACATCGAGATATCTGCCGAGGCGCACCGCAGCCGCCACCCCAGTAAGGGTTACCTAACTTAGCCTGACCTTAGCGGATCGGCCAAGCCCGCGTGGCGGCAGGATGCGGTGGTACGCGCACATCAATGAAGGAGACCGTCGTGTCGGCGAACAGCTTCGACGCCCGCAGCACGCTGCCGGTGGGCGACGAGTCGTACGAGATCTTCCGCCTGGACAAGGTGGAGGGCTCGGCCCGACTCCCCTACAGCCTGAAGGTCCTGCTGGAGAACCTGCTCCGCACGGAGGACGGCGCGAACATCACCGCCGACCACA
>NZ_JAANNX010000089.1:0-15191 GCF_013363615.1 Streptomyces sp. CAI-85
TCACCGACTACTCGTCGATCATGTTCGACTACGCCAACCTGGACCGCCCGATCGTGATCCACCGTGACGACCGGGAGGCGTACGAGGCGGCCCGCGGCACCTGTTTCGACCTGGCGTCCTGCCCGCCGGGCGTGATGGTGCGCACCGAGGACGAACTGATCGACGTGTTCGCCACCGGGCACTGGCAGGGCTCGCTCTCGGCCCGGCTGCGCACGGTGTTCCGTGAGCGGTTCTGCCCCTGGGACGACGGGCGGGCCGCGGAGCGGGTGGTGCGCCGGGTGGTGCTGGGCGAGACCGAACCGCCCGCGGTGGTGCCCCTGGCCGAGCGGCGCCCGGTGCCGTCGGCGGCGGGCTCCGGCCGCTCGCCCGTCACCACGGTCCCGCAGCCTTCCGGCTCGTTCCCCGTCACCGACAGCCTCTGAACGCCGTTTGCCCTACCGGGAGTTGTCCCCCGCCGGTGAACAGCGGCGGTACGGGCCGCGAGCACCGGCCGTGAGCACCGGTCATGAGCACAGGTCACGAGCACAGACAGAGAAAGAGCAGTATGCCCCGCTTCAGCATCATCGTCCCGTCCCATGGGGTCGCGGGCCGGCTGTCCCTGGCGCTGGACTCCGTCCTCGCCCAGTCCTTCGGCGACTTCGAGCTGATCCCGGTCACCGACGCGCCCGACACCCCGGCCGCCGCCGTGGCCGCCGGGTACGCCGGCCGGGACGCGCGGGTCCGGCCCGTGCACTCGCCGCCGTCGGCGGGCCTGGCCGGGGCGCGCACCACCGGCCTGCAGGCGGCGACCGGCGCCTACCTGCTGTTCCTCGACGGCGACGACCTGCTCGCACCGGGCGCCCTGACCGCCCTGGACGCCCGGCTGACCGCCACCGGCGACGTCGACGTGCTGCACTTCGAGCACGAGCGCGTCCCGTGGTGGGAGGGCGAGCCCACCAACCCCGCCGCCCCGCTGCTGGCGAGGGCGCCGAAGGGCGCGTTCTCCCCGCTGGAGGCACCGGAACTGACCGGCGTCCAGCTTCCCGCCTGGAGCGCCGCCTACCGCCGCGCCTTCCTCACCGAGCACGAACTGACCTTTCCCGACGGCCACTTCACCGACCTGGGCTTCGGCGGTCTGGCCGCCCTGCACGCCTCCCGGGTCACGGTGGCGCGCACGGTCGTCGTACGGCATCTGCTGCGGCGGCAGGGCGGCCGGCTGAACCGGCCCGGCGTGCACCACACCGAACTCCTGGACAGAGTCGAGGAGTTGATGGTGCGGGCGGCCGAACGGGAGCTGTCCGCCGCCCGGTCGGGGGCGCTGTTCGAGCAGCTCTTCGCCCTCGTCCTGAAGACGGCCGCGCATCCGGCCCGGCTGCCGGGGCGGACGCGGCGGGCGTTCTTCCGGCGGGCGGCCCGGCTGTACCGCACGCACCGCCCGGCGGGTTTCCGCAGGCCGGGCGGGAGTCTCGGGGTGCAGCACCGGCTGCTCGCGGCGGGCGCGTACACGGCGTTCCGGGCGCTGCGCGGCGCCAACCGGTCGGCGTCGGCGGCCGTCGAGCGGATCCCGCGCCCCCGGGGGCTGCGCACCCGGCTGTACTACCGGCGTCAACTGCGCCGACCGCTGGACCCGTCGCTCGCCGTGTACTGCGCCTACTGGGGGCGCGGTTACGCGTGCAGCCCGGCGGCGATCCACGCCCGCGCCGCCGAACTCGCCCCGCACATCCGGTCGGTGTTCCTCGTCGAGCCCGGCCAGGAGCACACCCTGCCGGACGGTGTCGACCACGCCGTGCTCGGCAGCCGCCGCGCCTGGCAGGTGCTGGCCCGCGCCGCCTACCTGATCAACAACGCCAACTTCGCGGAGGGCGTGGTGAAACGGGAGGGCAGTGTGCATGTGCAGACCCAGCACGGCACCCCGCTGAAGAAGATGGGCGTGGACCAGTCGACGTACCCGGTGGTGGCCGCCGCGACCGGCTCCTTCACCAAACTCCTGGGCCGGGTGGACCGGTGGGACTACAACCTGTCCTCCAACACCCACTCCACCCAGATGTGGGAGCGCGCCTTCCCCGGCCGCTACGAGCATCTGGAGTACGGCTATCCGCGCAACGACGTCTTCTACACGGCGACCGCCGACGACGTGGCCCGGATCCGCCGGGAGCTGGGCGTGCCCGAGGGGAAGACGGCGGTGCTGTACGCGCCGACCCACCGCGACTGGACGACCGGCTTCGAGTCCGGCCTCGACCTGGACGCCTTCTGCGAGGCGGCCGGCGAGGACGTCGTCGTCCTGCTGCGGGCGCACTACTTCTACGACCGGGGGACCCGGCGCGGCAGCGGCCGGATCATCGACGTCACCGCGCACCGCTCCTCCGAGGACGTCTGTCTGGCCGCAGATGCGCTGATCACCGACTACTCGTCGATCATGTTCGACTACGCCAACCTGGACCGCCCGATCGTGGTGTACGCCGACGACTGGGACGTCTACACCGAGACCCGCGGCGTGTACTTCGACCTGATGGCCGCCCCGCCGGGCCCGGTCGCCCGCACCCCCGGGGAGCTGGCGCGGATCTTCGCCGACGGCTCCTACGCCGCGGCCGCCTCCCGGGAGCTGCGGGCCGCGTTCCGGGAGCGGTTCTGCCAGTTCGACGACGGACGGGCCGCCGAGCGCGTGGTGCGCCGGGTGCTGCTCGGCGAACCCCCGGAGGCGCTGCCGCCCGTGCGGCCACTCGCCGAACGCGTCCCGGCCCCCGCCGCCTCCACCCTCGTAAGGAGCTGAACCCCGCAGTGCCCCGCTTCAGCATCATCGTGCCCTGCTTCAAGGTGCAGGGCTTCCTGCGCGAGTGTCTCGACTCGCTCCTCGGCCAGTCCTACCGGGACTTCGAGGTGATCGCCGTCGACGACCGCTCGCCCGACGGCTGCGGCGCGATCCTCGACGAGTTCGCGGCCCGCGACGAGCGCGTCCGGGTGCTGCACCTGCCGGAGAACGTCGGCCTCGGCCGGGCCCGCAACGCGGGGATGCCGCTCGCCACCGGCGACTATCTGTTCTTCCTGGACAGCGACGACACGCTCACCCCGGGCGCGCTGCGGGCGATCGCCGACCGGCTGGCCGAGGCCGACGGGCCGGACGTGCTGGTCTTCGACTACGCGCGCACCTACTGGTGGGGCGGCACCCGCCGCAACGCGCTCGCGCACCTGCTGACCGACGTCGGCGCGGACCCGTTCACGGCCGCCGAGCACCCCGAGATCCTCGATCTGCTGATGGTCGTGTGGAACAAGGTCTACCGCCGGGACTTCGTCGAGGAGAACGGCTTCGCGTTCCCGCCGGGCTACTACGAGGACACCCCGTGGACGTTCCCGGTCATGCTGAGCGCGCGGCGGATCGCCACGCTCGACCGGATCTGCCTCAACTACCGCCAGCGCCGGCAGGGCAACATCCTGTCCACCACCAGCCGTAAGCACTTCGACATCCACGACCAGTACACGCGCGTGTTCGCGTTCGTCGACGACCGCCCCGAACTGGCCAGCTGGCGGCCATATCTGCACCGCAAGATGGGCGAACACTGTCTGGACATCCTCGCCAAGCCGGACCGGCTGCCGCCGTCCGACAAGGGCGAGTTCTTCCGCCGCACGGTCGAGATGTTCCGCGCGCACCGGCCCGCCGGGGAGCCGGTGCCCGCCGAACTGCGGGCGCTGACGGGCGGTTGGGCGGCCTACCGGGTGCGGCGGCAGGCCGGGCGGGCCGGACGGGAACTCGCCCGGCGCGGCGCGCTGCTGCGCGGGGCGGCCGGCGGACGGGCGCGCCGGGCCGCGGACGCGGTGCACGCGCGCCGGCCGCTGGACCCGCGGCTCGTGGTGTACTCGGCGTTCTCGCACCGGGGTGTGCTCGGCGACCCCGGCGCGGTCTACCGCGCGGCCCGGGAGATCGCCCCGGAGCTGCGCGGGGTGTGGGTGGTCCGGGACGAGGAGACGGCCGCGCTGCTCCCGGACGGCGTCGAGCACGTCCTGCTCGACTCCCCCGCGTACCGGCGGATCACCGCGCGGGCCGGTTTCTTCGTCAACAACGTCAACTGGCCGGGCTCGCTGGCCAAACGGCCCGGCAGCGTCCACATCCACACCCACCAGGGCACCCCGCTGAAGTACATGGCGGCCGATCTGCTCCAGCGGCCCGGCGGCCGGTTCGGGGTGGACGTGCCGCAGATGCTGCGGCGTGCCGACCGCTGGGACCACAGCCTGGTCGCCAACCCGCACTCGGAGCTGGTGTGGGAGCGGGCCTATCCGTGCCATTTCGCGTCGGCGCGCACGGGCAGCCCGCGCAACGACGTCCTGGTGCGGGCGGACGCGGCGGCCACGGCGGCGGCGCGCGCCCGGCTGGGCGTCCCGGAGGGCCACACCGTGGTGCTGTACGCGCCGACCCGCCGCGAGTACGTGCGGGGCGGGCACGTCGACCGGATCGACCTGGCGCGGCTGGCCGCCGACCTCGGCGAGGGCCACACGCTGGTCGTACGGCTGCATCCGTCGCTGGCGGCCGGGCCCGCGCGCGGGGCGGGCCTGTCGGAGCTGCACCGGCGCGGGGTGCTGATCGACGCCACCGACGTACCGCACGTCGAGGAGGTGATGCTCGCCTCCGACGTGCTGGTCACCGACTACTCGGCCCTGATGTTCGACTACGCCAACCTGGACCGGCCGATCGTGGTGCACGCCGACGACTGGGCGGCGTACCGGGCGAGCCGGGGTACCTACTTCGACATCACCGCCGAGCCGCCGGGCCATGTCTCGCGCTCCTCCCGCGAGCTGGCCTGGCTGCTGGCGTCGGGCAGTTGGCGCGACGAGGACTCCGCCCGGCTGCGGGCCGCGTTCCGCGAGCGGTTCTGCGCCTACGACGACGGCCGGGCCGCCGAGCGGGTCGTACGGCGGCTGCTGCTGGGCGAGGGCTCCGGTGACCTCGGGGAGGGGATCGCGGCGGCGGTGCCGGGTCCCGCGACGGCACGCGACCTGCTCGCCTCCACATGAGCGGCCTCGCGCGGGTCCGGCTGTCGGGCGCCCTGGCGCGGCCGGGGGCCTGGGTGCTGGTGCTGGCCGCCGTGTTCGCGCTGCTCCAGCTCGCGAACGTGACCGGCCGGGACACCCCGGACACCAAGAACTACCTGTCGTACGCGCTGAGTCTGCGCGGGGACGGCAAGCGGGAGGCGGCGGCCGCGACCATCGACTACGCGTGTGCCGGGAGCGCCTCGATCGCCGCGCGGCGGCAGAGCGTGGACGTGGTGCGCTTCCACCGGGCCGATCCGTCGGCGCGGGTGCTGGCCGAGTGCCGGGCCCGGGAGTGGCGGAACGTGGACGCGCGGCTGCGGGCGGGCCAGACCGGCGGGCACACGGTGCCGTTCATGCCGGAGCGGTTCATGCGGATCTTCGAGGCGCGGCCGGGCTATCCGGTGTTCCTGGTGCCGTTCGTCACGCTGTTCGGCGTGACGTGGGGGATGTGGCTGGCCGGGGTCGTGGTGACGGTGGCGGGCGGGGTGCTGGTCTTCCTGGTCCTGCGCACGCTGCGGGTGCCGGTCCCGCTGTGTCTGACGGGGCAGGCCCTGTACTTCGTGCTGCCGTGCGGGACGACCGCGATGCGGCCGATGACCGAGGGGCTGATGCTGGCGCTGACGCTGGCCGCGCTGTGGGGGTGCGCGCTGGCGCTGGAGGAGGGGCGGGTGCGGGCGGCGGTGTGGCTGGTGGGCGGTTCGCTGGCCGCGCTGTTCGCCGTCAAGCACTCGCAGGCGCTGTTCCTCGGCCTGTGCCTGGCGGGCGCGGGCGCGCTGGTCGCCCTGTGGCGGCGGCGCTGCGGGCGGGCGGTGGGGCGCGGTCCGGTGGCGGTGGCCGTCGCGGGGGCCTGCGGGGTGCTGGGGACGGTGCTGCTGTCGCGGCTGCTGGGCTATCCGTCGGAGTCCGAGAGCCTCCAGGATCTGCTGACCCATCACTTCGCCCGGCCGGACCGCACGCACGCGTGGCCGGAGTTCTGGCGGCTCCAGATGAACTTCTGGGTCGAGTGGCTGCGCCGGCAGTTGTGGGAGCCGCTGTTCGTGGCGGCGCTGGCGGCCGGGGCGTGGGGGGCGCTCGGGCGGGGGCGGCGGCGCGCGTTCGGGGTGTTCCTGGTGGCGGCCGCGGGCACGGGGATCCTCACCCAGGCCGGGCATCCGGACATCAACATCTGGGGCGGACGGCTGATCGTGCTGGCCTGGCTGCTGCCGGTGCTCGGGGTGCCGCTGCTGCTGGAGCCGGTGCTCCGGGGGCGCGGACCGGTGGTGCTTCCGGCGCAGGACGCGGCCGATCGGGCTCACTCGATGAGGTGACCGACGGCAAGGCCGTTGACGCGGGTGGGACGATACGGCGAATGCTGCCCGTTATGTTCCTTATTGCCCCGTTCGGCTGTTTCCGTGGTGCGGTCCTGTGAGCGCCGGTGTACTGACCCGGCAGGAGGTGCGCGGCGCGACGGCCCTGCGCGGCCGTTCCTGGCGGCCGACCCCGTACCAGGTCTTCGGGTTCCTGTTCTGGCTGGTGATGTCGCTGGCGTACTGGCGGGTGCCGCTGTGCTGCGACGCCGGGCAGCACGCGGCGGTCGTGGAGCGGCTGACGGACCGTCTGCTCCGGCCGCTGCACCCGATGGCGAACCTGCCGGGCGCGGGCAGCCCCTACTACTCCCCCTACGCGGTGGCCGAGGGCGCGTTCGCCCGGCTGACCGGGCTGACCGGCTGGGAGATCGTCCGGCTCGCGGGGCCGGTGAACCTGCTGGTGCTGCTGACCGGCGTCGGCCGGTTCGTGCGGGTGCTGACGCCGCGTCCGTGGGCGCCGGTGCTGGCGCTGGCCGCGATGACGCTGCTGTGGGGCACCGAGCGGGCCTGGTGGAGCGGCTATCTGGGCCTGATGTCGATGACCGGCAACCTCGGCTATCCGTCCACCTTCGCCATCGGGCTCACCTTCTGGGCGTGGGCCCTGACCGGCGCCCGCGCGCGGGACACCCGCCGGGTGCGGTTCGTGGGCCCGAGCGGACTGCGCGGCTTCACCGGGTTCGCGGGGCTCGGAGCGCTGTACGGCGTGATCCTGCTGGTGCATCCGATCACCGCGGTGGCAGCCCTGACCGGGGGGCTCGCCCTCGTCCTCGGGTGGCAGCGGGGGCGGGGCCGGTGGGCGGCGGTGCTCGGCCGGTGGGCGACGACGGGCGCGGCGGCCCTGCTGGTGGCCTGGTCCTGGCCGTACTTCGACGTGTTCGCGCTGGCCGGGGACGGCAGCATCGACGCGATGCACCGACGGCTCTACGACGGTCTGGCCGGGCATTTCTGGCTGGCGCTGCTGGGGGTGCCGGCGCTGTGGGCGCGGGCCCGGCGCTCGGCGCGCGACCCGCTGGTGCTGATGTGCGTCCTGGACGTCCTGGTGGTCGGGTACGGCTATGCCGGCGGCCACTACACCTACGGGCGGATCCTGGGGATGTCCCTGATCCCGGCGCAGTTCGCGCTGGCGGTGGAACTGGCGGCGCCCCGGCCCTGGCCGCGGGCCCGCAAGGCGCTGGGGGCGCTGGCGGCGGGCGGGGCGTGTCTGGGCCTGCTGACCGTGCAGGCGGGCGCGGTGGTGCCGCGCTCCCTGGATCCGGTGGGCTTCGAGCAGCCGCCGCGCTGGCCGTCGTACGACTGGGCGGCGCGGCACATCCGGCCGGGCGAGGTGGTGATCACCGACGGGTACTACGCGGTGCACGCGATCGCCGGGTACGGGCCGAACCTCGCGGTACCGGCCTGGCCGGACGCGGCGCTCGACGAGGGGGAGCGACTGCGGCGGCTCGCGGAGATCCGCGCCTATCTCGCCCCGGGGTCGACCCGCGCCGCACGGACGGCGATCGCCCGCCGTCACCACATCCGCTGGCTGCTGCTCACGCGCTGGCACCCGGTGCCCGAGGAGGCCGTGGTGGTGGCGTGGAGCCGGCGGACCGGTGAGGTGCTGGCGCGGGTCGGATGAGACCTCCGCCGAGGCCCCGCTGTGGGTTCCCCGATGACGGGGTCGGGGGTTACTCGATGACGAGGTCGACCTCGATGTTGCCGCGGGTGGCGTTGGAGTAGGGGCAGACCTGGTGGGCGGCCTCGACCAGCTTGCGCCCGGTGGCCTCGTCGAGGGTGTCGGGCAGCTCGACGCGGAGCGTCACCTTCAGCCCGAAGCCCTCGCCCTGCTTGCCTATGCCGACCTCGGCGGTGACGGCGGCCTCGCTGACGTCGGCCTTCGCCTGCCGGCCGACCAGACCGAGGGCGCTGCCGAAGCAGGCCGCGTACCCGGCGGCGAACAACTGCTCCGGGTTGGTGCCCTGACCGTTGCCGCCCAGCTCCACGGGCATGGCGAGCGCGAGGTCGATCCGGCCGTCGTTGGTGACGGCACGGCCCTCACGGCCGTGGGTGGCGGTGGCGACGGCGGTGTAGAGCGCGTCCATGGATGAACCATCCCTCTCGGAAAGTCGGTTGGGGGGTGGCCGGTCCTCGCGCTGCCGCGTCCGGACCGCCTCACGAGAAAGAGTGAAGCACACAATTCAGTTGTGCACAACTAAATGGCTCGCCGGAGCTATCCTGGGGTCATGACGCTCACGCCCCGCCCCGGCACCGCCGACCCGCTCACCGCCCTCGGTCCGCCCACCGAGGACTGGCTCCACCTGGACCGCCAGATCTGCTTCTCCCTGCACGCCGCGTCCCGCGCCTTCAACGGCGTCTACCGCGTGATCCTCAAGGACCTCGGGCTGACCTATCCGCAGTACCTGGTGATGCTGGTGCTGTGGGAGCACGGCGAACTGCCCGTGAAGACCCTCGGCGCGCATCTGCGCCTGGACTCCGGCACGCTCTCGCCGCTGCTGAAGCGGCTGGAGGCGGCCGGTCTCGTGAGCCGGGAGCGCAGCGCCCGCGACGAGCGCTCGGTGGTGATCCGGCCGACCGAGGCGGGCGAGGCCCTGCGCGAGCGGGCGCTCGCGGTGCCGCGCCGGATCGTTTCAGCGACGGGCTTCGACCCGGCGGAGATCGGCGAACTGCGCGAGCGCCTCGACCGGCTCACCGCGGCGCTGGACGGGGCGGCTCCGGAGGACGACGCGGCCGCGGAGCCTCGCTGCGGGTGACGGCGCGTTGTCCACAGGCCCTGCGCGAGGCTCGTGCGCCTGCTTCACTGTGAGTCGGCTCTCTTGCGGGTGATTGTCCGCTCACGGGCGATGACAGATGATGACGGACGATCCCTGTGCAAACGCACCTTCACGGCCGACGGACGGACCGGGCGGACGGACTAGGGGGAGGTCACGGGATGACCTGGCTGATCACGGGCGGTGCCGGCTACATCGGGGCGCATGTCGTACGGGCGATGACCGAGGCGGGCGAGCGGACCGTCGTCTACGACGATCTGTCCACGGGCATCGCCGAGCGCGTCCCGGCCGATGTGCCGCTGGTGCGGGGCTCCACCCTGGACCGGGAGCGGGTGGCGCGCACGCTCGCCGAGCACGCGGTGACCGGGGTGGTCCATCTGGCGGCGAAGAAGCAGATCGGCGAGTCGGTGCAGCGGCCCCTGCACTACTACCGGGAGAACGTGGAGGGGCTGAGAGTCCTGCTGGAGGCGGTGACGGAGACCGAGGTGGCGTCCTTCGTGTTCTCCTCCTCCGCCGCGGTGTACGGCATGCCGGACGTGGACCTGGTCACGGAGGAGACCCCGTGCGCGCCGCTGTCGCCCTACGGCGAGACCAAGCTGGCGGGCGAGTGGCTGGTCCGGGCGACCGGCCGGGCCACGGGACTGTCCACGGCCTCGCTGCGCTACTTCAACGTGGCCGGTGCAGCCGCCCCCGAGCTGGCGGACGTCGGCGTCTTCAACCTCGTCCCGATGGTGTTCGAACGGCTCACGCAGAACGCCTCGCCGCGCATCTTCGGCGACGACTATCCGACCCCGGACGGCACCTGCGTCCGCGACTACATCCACGTCGTCGACCTGGCGGAGGCCCATGTGGCCGCCGCGCACGCCCTCCAGACCTCACCGGGGCACGACCTCACCCTCAACATCGGGCGCGGCGAGGGCGTCTCGGTACGGGAGATGGTCGACCGGGTCAACGCCGTCACCGGCTACGACCGCCCGCCCACGGTCAGCCCCCGCCGCCCCGGCGACGCGGCCCGGGTGGTCGCCGCCGCCGACCGCATCACGACCCGCCTGGGCTGGAAGGCCCGCTACGACGTCCAGGACATGATCACCTCGGCCTGGGAGGGCTGGGTCCGCCTCCACCCGGAGGCGGCGCGGGCGTAGGGGCGCCGGTGGCTGTGCGTCCGGTCGTGGGCACGCGCGTGCCTGCGGCTCGTAGGCTGCCCGGGTGACCGACTCCGAGACCACCGTGGACAGCGGGCCGTCCGGCCCGGCCGTGGACCTGGACCGTGCCGTCGGCTGTGTCGTCGGCTCCGCCGTGGGGGACGCGCTGGGCGCGCCCTTCGAGTTCGGGCCCGAGGGCGCCTTCTCGGCCCGCTTCCCGGCCCCGGGGCAGGGCGGCGAGATGTGCGGGGGCGGCGGCTGGGACCCGGGCGAGGCGACCGACGACACGCAGATGGCCGTCCTCGTCGGGGAGTCGCTGCTGGAGTGCGGCGGCCTGGATCCGGCGGACGTCTTCGCGCGGTTCCGGCGCTGGGCGGCGGCCGATCCGAAGGACATCGGTCTCCAGACCGAGGCGGTGCTGACCGGCGGCGACCCCTGGGACACGGCCGCGGCCCTGCACTTCCAGACGTCCCAACGGGCGGCGGGCAACGGCGCGTTGATGCGGGCCGCCACCTCCGCCGTCCGCTTCGCGCCGCACGGCCGCGCCGCCACGCTGGACGCGGGGCGCGGGCTGGCCGCGCTCACCCACGGCGACCGTGCGGCCTGGGAGGGCACGGCCGTCTTCCACGAGCTGGTCAGGACCGCCCTGACCGGCGGCGATCCGCTGGCCGCGGTGCCGGAGGCGCTCGCCGAGGTCGATCCCGCGCACCGCGCCCGCTACGCGACCGTGCTGGCGCCCGACTGGCATCCCGACCTGGCCTCCGAGTTCAACGGCGCGGTCTGGCCGTGCCTGGGCTCCGCCGTCTGGGCGCTGCGGACGACGTCGTCCTACGAGGACGCCGTGCGCGCGGCGATCGACCTGGGCGGCGACACGGACACCGTCGCGGCGGTCACCGGCGGCCTCGCCGGGGCGGTGTACGGGGCGGGCGCGATCCCGGCGCGCTGGACGGCCGTGCTGCACGTCCCCCTGCCGGGCTTCGGCGACCGCGTCCTGCGCACGGCGGACCTCACCGGGCTGGCGGTCCGGCTGGCGTCCGGCTGACCTCGTCGCCCCGGCGTCGCTCACAGTGCCTTGATCGCCGCTGCCGTCGCGCGGGCCAGGGACGTCAGGTAGCCCTTGGGGAGTTTCGGGCTGCGGATGACGACCGAGCGCCAGTAGAGGGGGCCGGAGATGAGGTCGAGGGCCAGTTCGTCGTCCAGGCCCATGCGGACCTCGCCGCGTTGTTCGGCCGCCGCCACGATCTTCAGGGCGACGCCCTCCTGGCCCTCCCGCAGCGCCTTCTGGAGCGCCTCGGCGATCTCGGGATTGCGGGCCGCCTCGGCCTGGAGGTCGGGGATGATCTGCGAGGCCACGGGGTGCCGCAGCGCCCGGGAGGTCAGCTCGTACAGCATCCGCAGGTCGCTCTCCAGGGCGCCGGTCTCCGGGGCCGGGAGGCCCTGCACGGCGAGCGCGGAGACCAGGTCCAGGACGAGGTGCAGTTTGGAGCGCCAGCGCCGGTACACGGCGGTCTTGCCGACACCGGCGCGCCGGGCGATGCCCTCGATGGACATGCGCGCGTAGCCGACGGCCGCGAGTTCCTCGAACACGGCCGCCCGGATGGCCTCCGTGACGTCCTCGCGGAGCACGGCCGCGCCCGCGGGTGCCCGGCGGCGCGGACGTGCCGGGTTCCCGTCGGCGTCCGTCGTGTTCGTCGTCATACGGACCAGCATAGGGCGTTACGACGATACGGTTGCGTTCCGACGTCAACTCGGCCTACGCTCGCGTCACGACGATACGGTCCCGTCCCGACGTAAGAGAACGTCAAGAAAAACGTCAAGAGAAGCGTGAGACCCGAGTGAAAGCAGCGGATGTGAGCCAGGTACTCGACACGCCGCCCCCCACCGTGGCCGCTCCCCCGGGCGACCTCGCGGCCCTGGCCGCCCGGCACGGCCTCAGCGTCAGCGGCGCACGCCCCTCCCTCCCGGACTACCTCCGCCAGTTGTGGGCGCGCCGCCACTTCATCACCGCTTTCGCCACCGCCAAGCTCACCTCGCAGTACAGCCAGGCGAAGCTGGGCCAGATCTGGCAGGTGATGACCCCGCTGCTGAACGCGGCGGTGTACTTCCTGATCTTCGGCGTGCTCCTCCAGACCAGGAAGGGCGTCCCGGACTACATCCCCTTCCTGGTCACGGGCGTGTTCGTGTGGACGTTCACCCAGAGTTCGATCCTGGCGGGCACCCGGGCGATCTCCGGCAACATCGGCCTGGTGCGCGCCCTGCACTTCCCGCGCGCCGCGCTGCCGATCTCGTACTGCCTCCAGCAGCTCCAGCAACTGCTGTTCTCGATGGCCGCGCTGCTGGTCATCGTGGTCGTCATGGGCGTCCCGCCCGCGCTGTCCTGGCTGCTGGCGATCCCGGCCCTGACGCTCCAGTTCGCCTTCAACGCCGGGATGTCGATGATCCTGGCGCGGGCCGGGGCGCAGACCCCGGACATCGCCCAGCTCATGCCGTTCGTGCTGCGCACCTGGATGTACGGGTCGGGCGTGATGTGGAGCCTCGACAAGGTGCTCGCCGGTCACTCCGGACTGCCCTCGTGGGTGGGGGACGTGCTGCGCGCCAACCCGGCCGCCGTCTACATCGACCTGATGCGCTTCGCGCTCATCGACAGCTTCCACGCCGCGCAGCTCCCGCCGCACGTGTGGGCGCTCGCGACGGGCTGGGCCCTGCTCGCCGGCGTCGGCGGCTTCATCTACTTCTGGAAGGCAGAGGAGACGTACGGCCGTGGCTGACCACATCTTCGACACCCCGCCGCTCACCGAGCGCGCCCCCACCGTCATCGCCGACGGCGTCGACATCGTCTACCGGGTCAACGGCACCGGCGGCGGCCGGGGCAGCGCGACCGCCGCCCTCAACCGCATCCTGCGCCGCGAGAAGACCGAGAAGGCGGCCGGCACCCGGCTGGTGCACGCCGTGCGCAACGTCTCCTTCGTCGCCTACAAGGGCGAGGCGATCGGCCTGATCGGCTCCAACGGCTCCGGCAAGTCGACCCTGCTCAAGGCGGTCGCCGGACTGCTGCCGGTGGAGAACGGCCGTATCTACACCGACGGCCAGCCCTCCCTCCTCGGCGTCAACGCCGCCCTGATGGGCGATCTGACCGGCGAGCGCAACATCTATCTGGGCGGCCTCGCGATGGGCATGACGCGGGAGCAGATCAAGGAACGCCACCAGCAGATCGTCGACTTCTCCGGGATCAACGACAAGGGCGACTTCGTCTCCCTGCCGATGCGCACCTACTCCTCCGGCATGGGCTCACGGCTGCGGTTCTCCATCGCCGCTGCCAAGGACCACGACGTGCTGCTCATCGACGAGGCCCTCGCCACCGGTGACGCGCAGTTCCGCCGGCGCTCGGCGGACCGGATCCGCGAGATGCGCGCGCAGGCCGGCACCGTCTTCCTGGTCAGCCACAGCAACAGCTCCATCCGCGAGACCTGCGAGCGGGTGCTGTGGCTGGAGCGCGGCGAACTGCGGATGGACGGCCCGACCGAGGAGGTCATGGCGGCCTACGAGGCGTTCACCGGCGACCGGAAGCCCCGCAGGAAGCCGGCCCCGAAGCCGAAGACGGCCGTCTGAGCGGCACAGCGCAAGGGCGCCCCCCGAGTGAGTGACTCGGGGGGCGCCCTCATGTCCTGGCGTCAGGAGCGCGACCGCTGTCCTGATGTCAGGAGTGCGTCCTCAGCAGCGTCCGCATCGTGCGCATGGCCACCGACAGGTTGGCCAGGTCGAAGGCGTCCGAGCCCTGGATCTCCTCCAGGGTCGTCCGCGCCCGGCTCAGGATCGCCGCGTTCTTCTCCTCCCATGCCTTGAACCGCTGCTCGGGCGTCGAGGTGCCGTTGCCGACGGACAGGACGTCCGCCGTCAGCGCCGCGTGCGCCGCGTACAGGTCCTCACGGATGGAGGCGCGGGCCATGGACTGCCAGCGGTCCGAGCGGGGCAGCTCGATGATGCGGTCCATGAGCTGGGTGATGTGCAGCCGGTCGGCGAGGTCGTAGTAGACCTCGGCGACGTCCAGCGGGTCCTTGCCCGTGCGGTCGGCCACCGAGACGATGTCCAGCGCCGGGAACGCCGAGGAGAACCCGGCCACCCGGGTGGCCAGCTCGTCCGGCACCCCGGCGCCGGTCAGCTCGTCGTAGATCTTCTGCCACCACTCCAGGTCCGCGCCCCGCAGCAGCTTGGTGAGCTGCGACCAGACCTGTCCGACGCGCTCGGCGAAGAAGTCGACCGTCTCGGCCAGCTCCAGCGGCTGCGGCCGGTTGTTCAGCAGCCAGCGCGTGCCGCGCTCGACGAGCCGCCGCGAGTGCAGCCGGATCCGGGTCTGCACCTCCGCCTCGACCTGGTTGTCCAGGCCCTCCACCGCGTCCCACACGGGCGCCGAGCGGAAGATCGCCCGGGCCGCGGTCTGCGCCCGCACGATCTCCTCCAGCGAGGCGCCGGTCTCCTCGCGCAGCCGGTGCAGATACGTCGTACCGCCCGTGTTGACCGTGTCGTTGACCAGCACGGTCGTGGTGATCTCACGGCGCAGCGGGTGGCTGTCGATCTGCTCGGGGAACCGCTCGCGCAGCGCCGTCGGGAAGTACGCGTCCAGCAGACCGCGCAGGTAGGGGTCGTCGGGCAGCGAGGTCTGGAGCAGCTCGTCCGACACGGTGATCTTGGTGTACGCCATCAGCACGGCCGTCTCCGGGCTGGTGAGGCCGTGCCCGGCGCCGAGCCGCTCGCGGATCTGGCGGTCGGTGGGCAGGAACTCCAGCGCGCGGTCCAAGTGCCCCTCGCGGACCAGGTGGCGCATGAAGCGCTGCTGGGCGTGGAGCATGTCCTTGGACTGGGCGAGGGCGTTGGCGATCGCGGTGTTCTGCGCGTAGTTGTTGCGCAGGACGAGCGCGCCGACCTCGTCGGTCATCTCG
>NZ_JAANNX010000247.1:0-659 GCF_013363615.1 Streptomyces sp. CAI-85
GCCGGGTCCACGTTCAGGACCAGGTCGATGCCGTCGACGTGGATACCGCGGGCGGCGACGTCGGTCGCGACGAGCGCGTTGACGTAGCCGTCCTTGAAGTCGGCCAGCGTGCGGGTACGCGCGCCCTGGGTCATGCCGCCGTGCAGCGCGTCCGCCTTCACACCGGCGTCACGCAACTGCTCGGCGATGCGGTCGGCACCGAGCTGGGTGCGGACGAAGATGATGGTGCGGCCCTTGCGGGAGGCGATCGCGGCGGTGACCGGCGCCTTGTCCTTGGGCTTCACGATCAGGATGTGGTGCGACATGGTCGTGACGTTGCCCTGGGCGCTGTCGACCTCGTGCGTGACCGGGTTGCTCAGGTAGCGCTTGACCAGCGTGGAGATCTCGTTCTCCATCGTCGCGGAGAAGAGCATCCGCTGACCGCCGGCCGGGACCTGGTCGAGCAGCTCGGTGACCTCGGGCAGGAAGCCCAGGTCGGACATCTGGTCGGCCTCGTCGAGAACGGCGATCTGCACGTCCTCCAGGGAGCAGGCGCCGCGGTTGATGACGTCGCGCAGCCGGCCCGGGGTGGCGACGAGGATGTCGACGCCGCGCTCCAGGGCGTAGATCTGGTTGCCCATCGACGTACCGCCGCAGACGACCTTCATCTTCAGGCCGAG
>NZ_JAANNX010000025.1:0-75023 GCF_013363615.1 Streptomyces sp. CAI-85
CGCTACGGCAGCCCCGTCGCCGCCTGGAACTTCTGGCAGACCCACGGCTGGTACTGAGCCGCGAAGTCAGAAGGTGATCGGGTCGCGCACGATGGGGCAGGTCATGCAGTGACCGCCGCCGCGTCCCCGGCCCAGCTCGGCCCCCACGATCGTGATGACCTCGACCCCCGCCTCGCGCAGCAGCGTGTTGGTCTGCGTGTTGCGGTCGTAGGTGAAGACGACGCCGGGTTCGAGGGCGACGGCATTGTTGCCGCTGTCCCACTGCTGGCGCTCGGACGCGTAGACGTCCCCGCCGGTCTCGATGACCCGCAGGCCGGGCAGGCCGAGCGCCTTCGCCACGACGTCGACGAAAGGCGTACCGCCCTCGTCGGTGATGTGCAGCCCCGGGGCCTTGTCGCCCGGCCGCAGCGTGAACGTGTGCACCGAGTCCATGATCTTCGGGTAGAGGGTGACGATGTCACGGTCGGCGAAGGTGAACACGGTGTCGAGGTGCATCGCGGAGCGCAGCCTCGGCAGGCCGGCGACGATGACGCGTTCGGCGGCGCCGTTCGCGAAGAGCGCGCTCGCGACCTGGGTGATGGCCTGACGTGAGGTGCGCTCGCTCATGCCCATCAGGACCACGCCGTTCCCGACGGGCATGATGTCACCGCCCTCGAACGTCGCCTGTCCCCAGTCCTGTTCGGGGTCTCCCCACCACACCGCGGAGCCGGCGAAGTCCGGGTGGAAGGTGTAGATCGCCTTCATCAGCAGCGTCTCGTCGTGCCGTGCGGGCCAGTACAGGGGGTTGAGCGTGAGTCCGCCGTACAGCCAGCAGGTGGTGTCGCGGGTGTAGAGCGTGTTGGGCAGCGGCGGCATCAAGTACTCGCGCACACCTGTCGATTCGCGCGCCAGGCCGACGTAGTCCGACCGGTAGTCGTCGGGGAGGTCGGCCGTGGCCAGGCCGCCGATGAGGAACTCGGCGAGCTGCCGCGCGTCCAGGGACTCCAGGAAGGCGCGGGTGTCGTCGACGAGGCCAAGGCCGACCTGGTTCGCGACGATCTTGCGTTCCAGGAGCCAGGACTTCGCGTCGGGGATCTCCATGGTGCGGGCGAGCAGGTCGTGCAGTTCGACGACCTCGACGCCCCGCTGCCGCAGCTTGCCGACGAAGTCGGCGTGGTCGCGCTGGGCGTTCTCCACCCACATGACGTCGTCGAAGAGCAGGTCGTCGGAGTTGGTCGGTGTGAGCCTGCGGTGTGCGAGGCCCGGCGCGCAGACCAGGACCTTGCGCAGCCGGCCCACCTCGGAATGGACGCCGTACGAAGCGGAGACGGGGGTGTCGGTCACGGCGGGGGTGTCGGTCACGGGGCCCTCCCAGGGGAGTCAGAGGCTGATCCAGCCGACGGCCAGGGCGACGACGCCGATCACGGCGCCGACGACGGAGACGGCGAGGATGATCAGTTCGCGCGGGGAGAACGGACGGCGCCCCTGTTCGCGCCGCGCCATCACGAACAGGACCGTGGCCGGGGCGTAGAAGATGAACGAGACCAGCACGAACTTCAGGCCCGCCGCGTACAGCAGGAAGGCCGTGTACACGGTGGCGAGCACGGCGACGACGAGATCGCCGGAGAACCCCGTGCCGCCGCCGACGGTCCTGCCGTCCGGGCGTACCGCGATCTTCAGGGCGAAGGCGGCGGCCAGCAGGAACGGGATCAGCGTGAGCGCGCTCGTCAGGTCGAGGGCGAAGTTGAACGCGTTGTCCGAGAACATCGTGATGACCAGGACGATCTGGGAGAGGGCCGTGGTCATCAGCAGCGCGGGGACGGGTACGTCCTCGGCGGTGGAGCGGCTCAGGAAGCGCGGCATGTCCTCGTCCTTCGCGGCGACGAACAGCACCTCGGCGGCCATCAGGGTCCACGCCAGATAGGCGCCGAGCACGGAGACGATCAGCCCGACGCTGACGAAGACCTTGCCCCATGTCCCGACGGCCTCCTCCAGGACCCCCGCCATCGACGGCTGGCGCAGTTCGGCGATCTCGGCCATCGGCAGGATGCCGTAGGACACGATCGTGACCGACGCGAAGACGCAGAACACGCTGACGAAGCCCAGGATCGTCGCCCGCCCCACGTCTGAGCGCTTCTTGGCATGCCGGGAGTAGACGCTCGCCCCCTCGACCCCGAGGAAGACGAAGACGGTGGCCAGCATGGTGCCGCGCACCTGGTCGAACAGGGAGCCCGCGTAGTCGGCGCCGCCCCAGTTGTCCGCGAACACCTGGGGGTCGAGGCAGAACAGGGCCAGCAGCACGAAGACCAGGATCGGCACGACCTTGGCCACCGTGACGATCTGGTTGATCGCCGCGGCCTCCTTGACGCCACGCCGGATGAGCAAGAAGAACGCCCACAGGCCGACGGAGGACAGCGCCACCGCGAGGAGCGTGTCGCCGTCACCGAGCGCCGGGGCGATCGCCCCGATGGTCGACATGATCAGCACCCAGTACGTCACATTGCCGACGCAGGCGCTGGCCCAGTACCCGAACGCGGAGAAGAAGCCCAGGTACTCGCCGAAGCCCGCCTTGGCGTACGCGTAGACGCCCGCGTCCAGGTCGGGTCTGCGCAGCGCGAGGCGCTGGAACACGAAGGCGAGCATCAGCATGCCGGTGCCCGCCACCAGCCAGGCGATCAGGGCACCGGCGACACCCGTCTCGGCGGCGAACCGCCGGGGCAGCGAGAACACGCCCGCGCCGACCATCGAGCCGACGACCATCGCGGTGAGCGTGAAGAGCGTCAGCTTGGCAGCGGGCGGGGACGCCGAGGGGCCGGCGTCCGGGGAGGTCTTCTCCATGCCGTTCAGGCCAGGCGGCAGGGGACCGTGAGGTCCTCCGTCAGGTGGTAGGCGGCGCAGACCCGGTGGTAGCCGTCGGCGATGATCAGTCCTTCGGGACGGCGGACGAGCAACACGGGGGAGAGTTTCTTGCCGCGCATGACCTTCTCGATGTTCTTCCTGACGTGCAGGTTGTCGGCCGGGAGCAGATCGACGCCCGAAGCCCGCATGATGTCCTTCGCCTTCCTGAGGCGGGTCTTCTCGTCCCGGAGGCGACGCACCGTCTCCCGCACCGGCTTCTTTCCGTAGAGCAGCGACAGGTAGTCGGCGGCCGCCGGAAAGTCGTGCTCCTCCGGTTCGCTCATCCAGATGCTGTCCCACTGGGTCCGCTTCGTGAACAGCGGGCCCTTCGCGCTGCTCTTCGCCTTCTTCTTCCCGGCCACGGTGTCAGCCTTCCGACGGGGTGGGGGATATCGGTGCCGATCATGCTGTCCTTCACCGTGGCACAGGGGCGGGGTTCGTGCGACGCGGACGGTCGCCGGCTCGGCGCTCGGCGGCCGAGAGCCGGGCAGCGATCACTCGACCCGCGCGGCGATGACCCGTGCGCAGTCGAGCGCCTCCGTGCGGGTGGTGTCCACCTGTACGTCGTAGGCCACACCCTGGTGGACCACCTCCGCCTGGGCGGCGGCCATCCCGACGGTCCGGTCGCCCCGCGCGACCTCGCGGCCGGCGGCCACCGTCGCGTCGCACCTGACGCCGACCCACAGCACCCGCAGGTCGCCCAGGGCTTCCTGCCACCGCCGCTGTGAGTACGCGCCTCCGAGAAAGACCTCGTCGACGATGACCCGGGCGCCCGCACGCGCCATCGCGGCGACCCCCGCGATCCACGCCGCCTCCAGCCTCCGGAACTCGGCACCGACGACCACCTCCCCGTCCGGAGCGAACTCGATCCCGCCGTCCGCCGCCCGCATGGACGCGGGCATCGCCTCGACCAGCGTGTCCGTCCCGAGCGCCAGCCACGGATCCGGGAGCACGGCCTGAAGACACCGGACGATCCCCGATTTCCCTGAGCTGGACCCACCGTTGAGAATGATCACCTGAGTCATCATCACGCCACAGTAGAAGCGCCGGATCCGCGCTCGAAACGAATTTCCGACTGCCCGGTGGGAGACCGGACTGGGCACCGACTTCCTCGACACCGAGGACGGCGGTTTGCTGCGCCGGGACTACGGGCTGGTGGAACTGTCGTTCCAGGAGGAGAACGGCTTCTGGCCGTGCTTCGGGGTGAGCGTGCGGGTGCACCGCCTGCGGTGGGACACCGTGGCCGGCGTACCGGCGGCCCTGCGTGGCAGGTACGGCGACTTCGCCGACTCGACGCGCTGGGCGGACCTGGCCGATGCGATCGTGCGGCTGGGCTGCTCGGTCGAACCCGAACCGGACGAGGCCGGAACCACGGGGGACATCCGCCGCTACCGGGTGCCCGAGTCCGGCGTGCGGATCTTCGTCCGCGGGGGCGAGGGCGCCCAGGGGGCGGCGGGTGAGGTCTGGAGCCTGAGTGTGTCACCTGCGTGGTGGCGCGAGGGCGGCTGACCGGACCCGTGGGGTGGGCCTCGCCGGGTCGAAACCCAATGGCCCAGGCCACCCTGCGGGCAGCGTGGGCGCGGGATAGAAACGGTGCATGGACCAGTCATCGGCACAGCCTCCTGTTCTCATCAGGAACGTGCGGGTCTTCGACGGTGTGAGCGACCGGCTCAGCGACGTACGGGCGGTGTACGTCGAGGACGGCCTGATCACCGAGGAGCCGGAGCGGCTCGACCCCGGGGCGGTCGTGGTGGACGGCGGAGGCCGGGTGCTCATGCCCGGCCTCACCGACGCGCACGTACACCTCTTCGCCGCCGGGGCCACCATGCCGGAGATGCTGTTCGCACCCACCGGTGTCCTGTACTACAAGGCCCTGGCCGAGGCGCAGCAGATGCTGATGCGTGGCTTCACGACCGTACGGGACATGGGCGGGGACACCACCTGTCTGCGCCAGGTGTTCGACGCCGGGCTGTTCCCCGGGCCGCGCGTCTACCCCAGCCAGGCCGCGATCTCACAGACGAGCGGACACGGGGACTTCTCCGACGTCCACCAGGCCGCCACCCTCTTCGGCGGAGTTCCGTCGCGTGCGGAGACGCTGTCGTTCATGCGCGTCGTCGACGGTCCGGAGCGGATCCTGACGGCGGTGCGCGAGCAGCTCAAACACGGCGCCACCCAGATCAAGCTCATGGCCGGCGGCGGTGTCACCTCGGCCTACGATCCGCTGGACACCCTCCAGTTCACGCAGGAGGAACTGCACGCCGCGGTCCGGGCGGCGGCCGACTGGGGCACGTACGTGTCCGTGCACGTCTTCACGTCCGACGGTGTCCGCCGAGCCGTGGACGCGGGCGTGAAGTCGATCGAACACGGCCAGCTCGCGGACGAGGAGACCATCGCGCACCTGGCCCGCAAGGGCGTGTGGCTGAGCACCCAGCCGCTGCTGGAGAGCGATCACACCTTCGACTCGGCGGACTCCACGGCGAAGAACCGCCTCGTGTGCGACGGGGTGCCCCGCACGCTCGGCTGGGCCCGTGCCCACGGCGTGAAACTCGCGTTCGGCACCGACTTCCTGCTCGACCCCGCCTCCGCCCCCAAGCAGGGCGAGACGCTCACCCGCCTCGCGACACAGTTCGGGTTCAGCCCTGTCGAGACCCTGAGGATCGCGACGTCCGGCAACGCCGAACTGTTCCGCCTCTGCGGGGAACGCGACCCGTACCGCCGGGCACCCCTCGGCGTGATCCGCCCCGGCGCCTGGGCCGACCTCCTGGTCGTCGACGGCGACCCGACCACCGACATCACCCTGCTCGCCGACCCGGAGGCCAACCTCTCCCTCATCGTCAAGGGCGGCCGGATCCACAAGAACCGCCTCGGCTGACGCGGGCCGGAACCGACGACAACGACGGTGTCCTCGCGGTCACTTGTAGATCGTGCCGGGCTCGGCCTCGCCCGGGGCGAGCAGTTGGGAGATCGTCACGAAGGTGTAGCCCTGTTCGTCGAGTGCCTTGAGGATGGCGGGCATGGCCGGCACGGTGCCCTTGTGCAGCGGGTGGAGCAGGACGATCCCGTCGCGACCGGCGCCCGCGAGCACGCGCTCGGTGATCAGCGCGCTGTCGTCCGTCTCATAGTCCTTCGCGGTCACCGTCCACAGCACCTGAGCCATCCCGAGTTCTGCCGAGATCCTGGAGACGCGGTCGTCGGTACGGCCCTGGGGCGGGCGCATCAGCGTCGGCTCGCTGCCGGTGATGCCGGCGATGGCCCGTGCCGTGCGGCGCAGCTCGTCGCGGATCCGCGCATCGGAGACGTCGGTCAGCACGGCGTGCGTCCAGGTGTGGTCGCCGATCTCGTGGCCGTCCTCGGCGATCCGCCGCACCACGTCCGGGAACTCGTGGATGCGCCGGCCCTCCAGGAAGAACGTCGACGGCGCCTTGTACTCCTTCAGCAGGTCCATCAGCCGGTCGGTGGGTTCGCCGGGGTTGCCGTCGAAGGTGAGCGCGATGCACTTGGCCTTCCGGCAGTCCACCTGCCCCGACGGTATCTCCGCTCCGGGCGCGGCCCGGTCACGTTCCGCGCGCGGGGAGCGCGTATCCATGGTGTTCGCCCGGATGACCATGCCGACGGTCACCGTCACGGCCGCGACGACGGCCAGGGTCAGGAGGATGAGCAGGCGGGTCCGCCTTTTGAGGATCTTCATCCCAGGGAGAAGAATTCAGCCCCGGACGGGTTGTCCGGCGGCCGCGATAGTGAGGCAGGACACGTGTGTACTGCACCGAAGGGTCGCGCTTCGGGGTCTTACCGAGTGGTGACGTCACCCGCGGGTCGCGGGACCGGTGGTCGCCGCGGATCTAGCGTGGCCGTATGCGTGTACTGGTCACCGGCGGTGCCGGGTTCATCGGGTCCCATGTCGTCGACGCCCTGCGGGCGGGCGGTCACGAGCCGCTGGTGTACGACGTCCGGGAGGATCCCGGCGCCGATGTGCGCGACCCCGTCGCCGTGGCCCGGGCGCTGGCGGGCGTCGACGCCGTCTGTCACCAGGCGGCGATGGTCGGGCTCGGGAACGGCGTCGCCGACGCGGCGGAGTACGTCTCGCGCAACGACCTCGGCACCGCCGTACTCCTGGCCGCCATGGCCGAGGCGGGCATCCGGCGTCTCGTGCTGGCCGGGTCGATGGTCGTGTACGGGGAGGGGCGGTACGCGTGTCCGCGGCACGGGGTCGTACGGCCCGGGCCGCGCGCCGTCACCGATCTCGACGCGGGGCGGTTCGAGCCCACGTGTCCGCGGTGCGGGGCCGACCTCGTCCCCGGTCTGGCGGGCGAGGACGCCCCGGCCGATCCGCGCAACGTGTACGCCACGACCAAGCTCGCCCAGGAACACCTGGCCGCCGCCTGGGCGCGCTGCACGGGCGGTTCGGCGGTGTCGCTGCGCTACCACAACGTGTACGGGCCCCGGATGCCCCGCGACACCCCGTACGCGGGCGTGGCCTCCTTCTTCCGGTCCGCACTGGCCCGGGGCGAGGCCCCTCGGGTCTTCGAGGACGGGCGGCAGCGCCGGGACTTCGTGCATGTGCGCGACGTGGCGGCCGCCAACACGGCCGCGCTGGAGGCCGGTTCGGGCGCCGGGGCGCTGACCGTGTTCAACACCGGCAGCGGGGAGCCGCGTACCGTCGGGGAGATGGCGCGGGCGCTGGCGGCGGCGCACGGCGGACCGGAGCCCGTCGTCACCGGCGAGTACCGGCTCGGGGACGTCCGCCACATCACCGCCGACTCGTCACGGCTGCGGGCCGAACTGGGGTGGAAGCCGGCGGTCGGCTTCGAGGAGGGCATGCGGGAGTTCGCGGCGGCGGGGTGAGAACAGCCCGTCGCGGACCGGACGTTACGGCGCCGTCGGCAGCAGCACCTCGAAACGGCAGCCGCCCGGGATGTTGCGGACGGTGGCCCGCCCGCGGTGCGCCTCGACGATCCCTCGGACGATGGCGAGGCCCAGGCCCGCGCCCGCCGGCGGGGTCCGGGCATGGGTGCCGCGCCAGCCGGTGTCGAAGACCCGGGACAGATCCTCCTCGGGGATGCCGCCGCAGCCGTCGGTCACCGACACCACCACACCCTCCGGTGAACGTTCGGCGGCGATGGCCACCGTGCCGTCGGCGGGCGTCCGGCGGATCGCGTTGACCAGGAGGTTGCCCAGGACCCGGCTCATCTCCTTGCCGTCGACCTCCACCGGGACCGGCTCCACCCGGTCACCGACCAGCCGGACGCCGTACTCGCGGGCGAGCGGGTCCGCGCCCGCGAGGGCGTCGCCGACGAGGTCGTAGAGGGAGATCCGGGAGCAGGTCAGCGGGAGGGTGCCGGCGTGGATGCGGGAGAGTTCGAAGAGGTCGCCGACCATGCCGTCGAGGCGCTCGACCTCGGTGCGGATCTGCCGCAGATAGCGGTCGGGGTCGGCGGCCACGCCGTCCTCCAGCGCCTCGGACATGGCGCGCAGCCCGGCCAGCGGGGTGCGCAGGTCGTGCGAGATCCAGGCGACGAGTTCGCGCCGTGACGTCTCCAACGCCCGTTCGCGGTCGCGGGATTCGGCGAGTCTGGCGCTGGTCGCCGCCAGTTCCCGGCTGAGCGCGTCGAGTTCGGCGGTGGCGGGTCCCGCCGGGGCGGCGAAGTCGCCGCTGTCGCCGAACGAGCGGGCGGCGACGGCGAGTTCGCGGCTGCGGGCGACGACCCGGCGGCCCAGCAGCAGCGCCGTGGCCAGGGAGACGACCGCCGCCATCGCCACCACCGTGGTCACCACGGTCAGGTCGTGCGGCGACAGGAACATTGCCCGGGCGACGGCGAGGGTGCCCGCGAGCATGGCGATCACGCCGACCGCCGCCACGACGGTGAGGGAGGCGGTGAGCGAGCGGCGGCGCAGCAGGCGCAGCGCGGCCGCGCCGGCCAGTCCGGTGGCCGCCGCCCCGGCGAAGGCGTACAGGGCGATGAGCATGGTGTCGCGCACGGTCACTCCCCGTCCGGTTCGAAGCGGTATCCGACGCCCCAGACCGTCCGGATCAGCCGGGGCCGGGCCGGGTCGTCCTCGACCTTGCCGCGCAGCCGACGGACATGGACGGTGACGGTCGACAGGTCGCCGAAGTCCCAGCCCCAGACCTCCCGCATGAGGTCCTCACGGCCGAACGCCCGTCCCGGGTGCCGCAGGAAGAACGCGAGCAGGTCGAACTCGCGCAGGGTGAGGGCTAGTTCGGTGCCGTCGCGGGTGACGCGCCGGGCCGCGGGGTCGACGGTCAGCCCGCCGGCGGACAGGGTCCCGGCGTCGGCGGGGGCCTCCGCCGCGGGGTGCGGGCGGGGCCGGGCGCGGCGCAGGACCGACTCGACCCGCAGGACCAGTTCGCGCGGGCTGAACGGCTTGGTGACGTAGTCGTCGGCGCCGACCTCCAGGCCGAGGACGCGGTCCTCCTCGTCGCCGCGCGCGGTGAGCATGATCACCGGGACGGGGCCGTGGCCGCGCATCCGGCGGCAGACCTCCAGGCCGTCCATGCCGGGCAGCATCAGGTCGAGGACGACCAGGTCCGGCCGGTGCGCCGCGGCCCGGGTCAGGGCCGTGGGGCCGTCGTCGGCCCGGTCGACGGTGTAGCCGGCCCGGTCCAGATAGCCGGCGACGACCTCCGCGACGGTGGGGTCGTCGTCGACGACCAGGACCCGGGCGGCCCCTGTGTTCTCGTCTCGCTGCTGCATGCCTCCACCCTCCCACCGCGTCCGGGGCCGCACGGCCCGGGAGCGGGGGAAGGGGCCTCGACGTCCGCGTTTCGTAAGGAGCCGAAGCCCGGTATGTCCGTTTCGCGTTCGTAGGGTGAAGCCGTGACCACCTCACCATCGCCGCCGGGCGAAGTCGACGTCGTGCTCCCCTGTCTCAACGAGGCCGAGGCCCTTCCCTGGGTCCTGGCCCGGATCCCGGCCGGCTGGCGCGCCCTCGTCGTGGACAACGGTTCCACCGACGGCTCCGCGGACCTCGCCCGGAAGCTCGGCGCGACCGTGGTGCACGAGCCGCGGCGCGGCTTCGGTGCCGCGTGCCACGCCGGACTGGCCGCGGCCGCCGCAGACGTCGTCTGCTTCTGCGACTGCGACGCCTCCCTCGACCCCACCCTGCTGGTGCCGTTCGTGGCCGAGATCCGGGCCGGCTCGGCCGATCTCGTGCTCGGCCGCCGGCGTCCGCGCGGCCGGGGCTCCTGGCCGGTGCACGCCAGGACCGGGAACCTCGCGCTGGCCCGGCTGCTGCGCCGCCGCACCGGCCTCGCCCTGCACGATCTCGGCCCGCTGCGCGCGGCCCGCCGCGAGCCGCTGCTCGCCCTCGGCCTCACCGACCGGCGCAGCGGCTACCCGCTCCAGATGGTGGTGCGCGCCGCCGACGCGGGCTGGCGGATCACCGAGCGGGACGTGCCCTATCTGCCGCGGGCGGGCGCCTCGAAGGTGACCGGCACCTGGCGCGGCACCTGGCAGGCGGTGCGGGACATGAGCCGGGTCCTGAAGGAGACCCCGCAGCGGGAGGGGGCGGCCCGATGACCACACTGCTCGTCATCGCCAAGGAGCCCGTGCCGGGCCGGGTCAAGACCCGGCTCACACCGCCGTTCACCCCGGACGAGGCGGCGTCGCTCGCGGCGGCCGCCCTCGCGGACACACTGCGGGCGGTGGCCGCCGCCCCGGCCGCCCGCCGGGTCCTCGTCCTGGACGGCGCCCCCGGCCCCTGGCTCCCGCCCGGCTTCGACGTCGTACCGCAGTGCGCGGGAGGTCTCGACGAGCGGCTCGCGGACGCCTTCGCCCGGTGCGCCGGGCCCGCGCTGCTGATCGGCATGGACACCCCGCAGGTCACACCCGAGCTGCTCGGCGTCGACTTCGCCGGCTGCGACGCGTACTTCGGGCCGGCCGAGGACGGCGGCTTCTGGGCGCTCGGGCTGGCCGAACCCGATCCCGGCCTGCTGCGGGGCGTGCCCATGTCGACGCCGGTGACCGGGGCCGTCCAGCGGGAGCGGCTGGCCGCCGCCGGGCTGCGGGTGCGCGAACTGCCCCGGCTGCGGGACGTCGACACGGCCGCCGACGCGCACGCCGTCGCCGCCCTCGCCCCGCACGGCCGCTTCGCCGCCCGGCTGGCCCACTGCACGGCGGGCACCGCCCGGTGAGCGCCCCGCCCGACGCCCGCACACCGGACGCGCCGCACACCCCGCTCCCGTACGCCGATGCGTACGAAGGCCCTGACGCCGACGGGTACGACGACCGGTACGACGTCCCGTGCGCCGACGGGTACGACAGCCCGTCCGCGGCCTGGGCGGCGGCCGATCCGTACGCCGCCGCCCTGCGCGCCGGCCGGGGCCCGCTGTTCCTGCGCCGCGCCGACGGCCGGCTGCTGCCGCTGGAGGTGGAGCGCTGGTGCGCCCGGCCCGACCCGGTCGACCTGGACGTACTGGACCGCTGCGAGGGCGCCGTGCTGGACGTGGGCTGCGGCCCCGGCCGGCTGGTCGCCGAACTCGCCGTCCGGGGCCGGACCGTCCTCGGCGTCGACGTCAGCGAGGCGGCCGTCGAGCACACCGCCCGGCTCGGCGGTCCGGCGCTGCGCCGCTCGGTGTTCGAGGCGCTGCCCGGGGAGGGCCGCTGGGACACCGTCCTGCTCATGGACGGCAACATCGGCATCGGCGGTGATCCGCGCGCCCTGCTCGCACGGACGGCGACGCTGCTCGCCCCGGGCGGGCTGCTCATCGCCGAGACCGCGCCGGTGGACGTCGACGAACGCTTCCAGGTCCGGATCAGCGACGCCCGTCGCACCAGCGGCGCCCCGTTCCCGTGGGCCCGGCTCGGCGCGCCGGCCCTGCTGCGGTACGCGCGGGGCTGGCGGCGGGCCGGTCAGTGGACGGCGGGCGGCCGGCGCTTCCTCGCGCTGCGCAGCCGCAGGGCCAGCAGCAGCGCGGAGCCGCCGAAGAGGACCGCCGTGATCAGCAGCCAGCGGGCGAGGAAGCCGTCCGGGGAGAGCCCGGTGGCCGACCGGTAGCGCCGGTCCACCATGCCGGCGATCAGCGGGAACCACACGAGCAGCAGCAGACCGGACAGGGCCGCCGGGACGCGGACGTACATCGTCCACGCCCGGCGGCCCGCCGTGTCGAGGCCGCGCATGAGCGCCCGGTCCGCCGCCGCGTACAGCGGCAGCAGGACCAGGTCGTGCAGCACCGCGGCGCCCACGATCCACAGCGCGACGCCGAACCAGTCGTCCGCGAGGAGCCGTACGCCCGCGTAGGCGGCGAGCGTGAACGAGCAGGCGAGCAGCAGCAGTTGCCAGGGGCTGCCCCAGGGGATCGGGCGCGGCATCACAGGTCTCCGAAGGTCATCCGGGCCACCCACTTGGTGTTGAGCACACCGGGTGCGGCGGGCACGATGACCCGTGCCGGGTGGCCGTGGTCGGGGGACAGCGTCTCGCCGTTGACGGACAGGGCGAGCAGGGAACGCGGGTCGGCGACCTGGTTGGCGCGCAGGGCCGCGTGCCGGAAGGCGCCGTGCCGCTGGAGGGACTCCACGAACAGGTCCGGCGGGTCGTCCTCGTGGCCGACGAGCGCGGCGAGGTCGCGCAGCCGCACCCCGCGCCACCACTGGTCGGAGGTCGACCAGCCCTCGACGCAGGCGATGGGCAACGCCGCGCTGTGCTGCGGGAGTTCGGCGAGCTGGGCGCGGCTGAGCCGGACGGTTCCGGTGCGTCCGACGATCTCCAGCCGCCAGGCGTCGGCGCTCGTCTCGGCCGGGTCGATCCCGGCGTACGCGGCGGTCTTGTTGATCTGGAAGGCGTTCGGTCCCTCGCCGGGGTCGGCTCCGCCGTGCGGGGCGAGGAGCGCCGTGCGGCGCAGGGCGTCGGAGCCCTGCCCCACCGTCGTCGCGAACAGCAGCAGGGAGCCGCCCCCGACGAACCACAGGGCGCCGCGTCGGGAGACGGTGGGCTCGGCGGGGCGGGGGGACACGAGGTCGTCCCCTGTGTCCACGTGCGGTTCGTCGCGCAGACGCCGCAGATTGCGCAGGGCGAGGGGCGTCTTGAGGACGGCGTGGGCGACGAACGCGGCGAAGAACACCCAGGCGCCGTAGAAGTGCAGCGGATAGAAGGAGCCGGGGAAGACGTAGTCGAGCTGCACGTTGAGGACGCCGGTCACGAACTCGAAGAGGCCGCCGCCGACCAGCAGGAGCAGGGAGATCCGCTCCAGGGCGTGGGCGAGCGAGCGGGCCGGGGGCAGCGCGAACAGCCTCGGCACCACCGACCACAGCTTGGCCAGCAGTACGGGGATCAGGGTGATGCCCAGGGTGACGTGGACGCCCTGGGTCAGCCGGTACAGCCAGTGTGGGTGGGTCGGCCACGCGAACAGGTAGAAGCCGAGGAGCCCCTTGTCCGGTGTCTTGTCGTTCACCGGCGACAGACCGGGGTTGTAGGCGGCGTACGAGAGCAGGCCCGTCACGAACAGCACCGTGACACCGACGAGCAGGACGACGCCGAGCAGGGAGGTGAACCAGGTGCCGCGCAGCGGGCTGCGCCAGAAGCCGGGGGAGGTGGGGAGCCGTGGATCGTCTCGCATGCGCCGACCGTAGGCCGGGACCGCCCCCGAACGGGCCGCGCGACCCATGACGAAACGCTGACGTCCGGCCCGGACGGCGGCCCGCGGCCCGCCGGTCGGCCTAGCGTGCCGGTGTGAACCGCCCCCTCTCACGTGATCTGTGCGCCGCCGCGGCCGCCGCCCTGCTCGTTGTCACGGCCGTCCTGGTCGGCCGTCACCTCCAGGACGCGCACCACACCCTGTTCGTCAACTGGCCCCCGCTGCTGGCCTCCTGGGGTCCGCACGCCGGTCCCGGCACCCCGGCCGCCCTGCTGGTGGCGGCCGCGGTGGCGGCGTACGGCCCGCGGGTGGCCGCCCGGCTGCCCTGGCGCGCGCTCCTCGCGGCGGCCTTCGGCACGGCCCTGGCGTGGATCGTCTCCCTGGCCCTGGTCGACGGCTGGCAGCGGGGCATCGCCGGCCGGCTCACCACCCGTCACGAATACCTGCGCGTCGTCGACCGCTTCCACGACGTCCCCGCCGCCCTGCGCGACTTCACCGGGCACATCCTGCTCGACTCGCCCGACAACTGGCCCGCCCATGTCGCAGGCCATCCTCCCGCGGCCACGCTGACGTTCGTCCTGCTCGACCGGCTCGGGCTGCGCGGGGGCGGCTGGGCCGGGATGTGGTGCGTCGTGGCCGGTGCGACCGCGTGCGTGGCTGTGCTCGTCGCGGTCCGGGCGCTGGCGGGTGAGGAGAGGGCGCGGCGGGCGGCGCCCTTCCTGGTCCTCGCCCCGGCGGCGGTATGGCTGGGCACCTCCGCCGACGCGTACTTCGCGGCCGTCGCGGGATGGGCGGTGGCCTTGCTGGCACTGGCCGTCACCGGCCCGGCACGGAACCGTTCGGTGGTCCAGGCGGCGGGCTCCGGCCTGCTGTTCGGGCTCGCCTGCTACCTCTCCTACGGCCTCACGCTCTTCGCGCTCCTCGGCGCGGCGGTGCTGCTGCTCGGCCGGGGCGGGGTCCGCGAGCGGCCGGTGCTGCTCGGGGCCCTGCTCGCCGGACTGGCGGTCGTCCCCGCGGCGTTCACGCTCGCCGGGTTCGACTGGTGGGAGGCGTACCGGCTGCTGGTCACGCGCTACCACCAGGGCGCGGGCGGCATCCGGCCCTACGGCTACTGGGTGTGGGCCAATCTCGCGTGCACGGTGCTGATCACGGGCCTGGCGACGGCGGCGGGACTGCGGCGGACGGGCGCCGTGCTCCTCGGACGGCGGACCGCGCCGCGCGCCGAGATCCGGCTCGCCCTGCTGGTGGCCGCCGCGCTCGCCGCGCTGCTGGCCGCCGACCTGTCGGGCATGAGCAAGGCGGAGACGGAACGCATCTGGCTGCCGTTCGCCCTGTGGCTGCTCCCGTCCTGCGCCTTCCTGACCCACCCCCGCGCCTGGCTGACGGCCCAGGCGGTCCTCGCCCTCCTCCTCAACCATCTCCTGCGCACCGGCTGGTGAGCCGACGATGCGCCGCCGTGCACCCAATGGGCTAGCCGTGCGCGCCACCGGCCCTGACCTGCTCATACGCTCGAAACGGCAAGGCGCCGGGCACGTGATGCCGCGACGCGGCAGGGCCCGGCCGCCGTGCTCATCGGTGCCGAGACGTGAGGAGTGCTGCCGCATGTCGTCGCAGATTGGGTTCGGATTCGAACAGCGCATCCGCGAGGGGGCCGTCCTCACGTTGAGCGATTTCATGGACGGGATTCCCGAGTCGCAGGTCCCCAGGGTCTTCGAGCATCACGACTTCAAGGGACGGGCAGCCGAGCTCGGGGCGGGAACCTACACCGTGCTCACCGATCAGCAGGTCGGTGACAACATCATCAGCTCGGTACGAGTCCCGGCCGGATGGAAGGTCTCGCTCTTCACCGACCCCGGCCTTCAGGGAAGGTCGCTGGTCCTGACGGCCGATCTCGCCCGCCTGGACGGTGAGTTCGACGACAAGGTGTCCTCGATCAAGGTCGAGAGGAACTGATCCGGACGGGCATGCCCTGAGCATGCCCGTGCAGCCCGCACCCGGCCTGACAGCCCACGGCCGTGAACCACCGCACCGCCGACGAGCCCGAGCCGTTGCTCACATCGACAACTCCCGCTCCAGACCCGCCACGAGCGTCTCCACGGACGCGGTGAAGGACGCGTCGATGCGGGCCGACTCCGATTCCCAGCGCTCGCTCTCCGCCGTCAGCTCGGGGCCGCCGGGAAGGTGCTCGGGCCAGGACTGGCGGTCTCCGGAGCGGGTGAGGGCCGAGCCCAGGGTGAGCGCGTCCACCAGGTCGATGACCTGTGCGGCGCGCGTGGGGGAGAGGCCGCTGGCCATGAGCTTGTGGCCGAGCTGTGTGTACGACGCCAGGACGCGTTCCGAGTCGATCGGCACCTGGGCCAGGAGCTGGATGAGTCCGGGGTGGTCGACGAACACCCTGTGGTGCGTCGTCGCGACGGTGCGGACGGCGTCCTGCCAGCTCATGAGGTCCAGGCCGTCCGTGGGGTAGGCGGCGACGATCCGGTCCCGGAGGTGGTTGACCAGCTCCTCCCGGGATCCGACGTGGTTGTAGAGCGACGACACATGGACGCCCAGCTCACGAGCGACGCGGCCGACGCTGAACGGCTGCCCCTCCCGGACGAGCTGCCAGGCCGTCTCGACGATCGCGTTCTCGGTCAGCAGGGGGGACGTCGGCCGGCCTCGCCGGACACGGCCCTGAGGTGGGGAGCTGGTCATCTCACCAACATAGCCAGGAATCGAAGCGTGCGTGCGTCTGGTGCTCCCCACCATTAACCAATAGCATCTGTTTCCGTTAACCAAGACCGTTGGTTAACAGCGTGGCGGCCGCCATCAGGCCGCGCTGACCAGCGAGAAGAGGCACGAGTGCTAGCCCCAGAGAGCGCCACCATCTCCGAGATCCAGGACGCCGTCGCCACGGGCGCCCTCACGCGCCGCGAGGTGGTCGCACGCCACCTGGAGCGCATCGAGGCCCACAACGGAGCCATCAACGGCTTCGTCGAGCTGCGCTCCGACGAGGTCCTCGCCGAGGCCGACGCCGCCGACGCCGCCCACGGACGGACGATCGCCGGGCCCCTGGACGGCGTCCCCTTCTCCGTCAAGGACTCCTACTCGGTGGCCGGGCTCCGCAGGACGGACGGCCTGCCCGTCAACAAGGACAACGTCCAGGACACGGACGAGCTGACCGTGCGGCGCCTGCGCGACGCCGGCGCCCTGATCCTCGGCCACGCCGCGATCCCTGACCTCTGCATCCGCTGGAACACCGTCAGCGGTCTGTACGGCACCACGGTCAACCCACGCGACCGCACGCGCACGGCCGGCGGCTCCTCCGGCGGCGACGCCGCCAACGTGGCGGCGGGCTTCGCGACGGTCGGCATCGGCGGAGACCTCGGCGGTTCGATCCGCGTCCCGGCGTCCTTCTGCGGCGTCTACGGCTTCCGGCCGGGAGCCGGCCGGGTGGCGGAGTTCAACCCGAACCACGTGCCGGAGGACGGGATCTCCCACGAAGTCATGTGCGAGACAGGTCCGTTGGCGCGCAGCGTGCGGGACATCCAGATCACCTACGACGTGATCCAGGGCCACCACGAGCGGGACCCCGCCAGCGTGCCGGCCGGCTCGCGACCGACGCGGGAACCCGGACGGGTCGCCGTCCTCCGGCACGAGACGGGTGCCGTTCTGGACCCGGTGATCGAGCGGTCCCTCGACCACGTCGCCGAGATCCTCACCGCCGAGGGATACGTGGTCGAGGAGCAGGTGCTCCCGGACCTGAGCCGCGCCCCCGACGTATGGGCACAGATCATCGGCACCGAACTCATCCGCGACTACCTCCCCGTCATCGGGGACAAGGTCATCGACAGCGGGCGCGTCCATATCGAGGAGATGTTCGGCGCGTACGAGACCGGCTCCGACGTCAGCGCCTACCTCGCGGCGTGGCGCGAGCGCCGGGCCCTTCAGGACACCCTGCTCGCGGCGATGGAGGACCACCCCCTCGTCATCGCCCCCGTCGCCGGGATGCCCGCACCGCCTCTCGACTTCGACCACCACATCGGACGCGAGGCGTCCGTCGCGCTGCTGGACAGGATGCGCTGCGTCCCCTGGGTCAACCTCTTCAGCCTGCCCGGCCTCGCCCTACCCAACGGCATCCAGATCGTCGGCCGCCGCTTCGCCGAGAACGAGGTGCTGGCGGCGGGATTCGCCGCCGAACGGCACCTGCCCCGCGTCGACATCGCCCCCCTCTGACGCCTGCACCGACACCGGCACCACGAAAGGCATGTCCATGAGACGTTCGCCCACCAGACGTCCGCTCACCGCTCTGGCCGCCGTGGCCACGCTCACCCTCCTCAGCTCCTGTACGACGGGAGGCCAGGAAGCCGCCGGCGGCACGACCGCCACCGTGACCATCGACGCGCCCAACTCGATGGATCCGCGCAAGGCGCTCGCGCTCCCGGACTTCCAGCTCGCCCGGCTGAGCTACGACACCCTGGTGCGCAGGGACGACGGCGGCCTGGTGCCCGGACTCGCCGCCACCTGGAAGGCCACGCCGTCCCGGGTCGACTTCACGCTCCGCGAGGGCGCCACCTGCGCCGACGGCACGGCCATCACCGCACGGATCGTGTCGGACTCGATCAACTCCTTCGTCAAGAACGGCGAGGCGTCCACCCTGGCCGCCATCTTCGGCGGAACCAGGCCGACCGCCACCGCCGACGGCGCGTCGACCGTCGTGGTCGAGACCGACGCGCCGTGGGCCGAACTCGCCCAGGCGTTCAGCGTCGCCGCCACCGGGATCGTCTGCCCGAAGGGCCTCGCCGACGACAAGGCCCTGGCCGGCGGTCCGGTCGACGGCTCCGCGTCGGGCCCCTACACCCTGACGAGCTTCGAGAAGGGCGTCCGCTACGTCTACACCCTGCGCGACGACTACACGACGTGGCCGAAGTGGCGGACGAAGCTCGACGGAACGCCCCCGAAGACCGTCGAATACCTGGTCGCCCCGGACCCCTCCGCCACGGCCAACATGGTCATGTCCGGAGACCTCGACCTCGCCCGGATCATGCCGGACTCCCGGACCCGCTTCGACGGCTCACCCGACGTCACGCTGACGAGCTACCCCTTCGGCACCTTCTTCCTCGTGTTCAACGAACGCAAGGGCAGCCCCTTCGCCGATCGCGCCAAGCGGGCCGCCGTCGCCCGGGCCGTCGACCGCAAGGCGCTCAACCAGTCGGCGCTCGACGGCACGGGAGCACTCGGTGTGACCCTCGCCAACCCCGGCAACACCTGTGTCCCGAAGACGAACGACTCCCTGATCGGCCAGGACCCCGAGGCCGCGGCCCGAGCGCTGGACGGCGTGAAGATCAGGATCCTGGGCGCGCAGGTCATCGGATCCGGCGGCGCCGGCAACGTCTACCTCCAGGAAGTCCTGCGCAAGGCGGGCGCCGAGGTCGAACTCGACAACGTCGACATCGGAACCTGGGTCTCCAAGGCGTTCAGCCAGCCGAACACCTGGGACATGACGATCTTCCCCGATCTGAACTTCCTCGGCTCGCTCGCCAACACCCTGCCGCTCTTCCTCGGGCCCGACGTCCTCGAAGGCGGCCCCAACCTCGGCGGCGTGAACAACACCGTCACCTCGGACGCCTTCGACCAGGCACGCGCCGACACGGACGAGACATCCCGGTGCGCCCTCTACAACAAGGCCACCGACGCGCTCATCGAGCGGGCCGACGCCGTACCGCTCGTCACCGAGCAGTACATCTACGCGCAGCGCGAGGGCTTCAAGGTCTACATGCTCGGCGGCTCGCTGGACGACCACATCTTCCGCATCACCGGCTGACCTCGCACCCGCCCCGGGCCGGACCGCCCGTCCGGCCGGCCCGGGCACGCCCCTGGAGACCTCACAGTGAGCACCATGATCCCGGTGTCGATCGACACCCCGCCACGAGGCCGGCCGGCCACCGGCCGGCGCGCGTTCGCCCTACGACGCGGTCTCGGCTTCGTCCTGTCCGCCGCCTTCCTGGTGCTGGTCACCTTCCTGATCGTGCCGCTGCTTCCCGGTGACCCGGCCCGAGCCGTGCTGGGCACCCGGGCGACCCCGGAAGCCGTCGCCGCACTGCGCGACAGGTTCGGCCTGGACGAGCCCCTGCCGGCCCGGCTCGCCGACTACGTCGGCGGCCTCTTCCACCTCGACCTCGGCGTCTCCTACCGGTACGGCACCTCGGTGTCGGAGACCATCGCCACCAAACTGCCCTACACCGTGACGCTCACCGCCCTGGCCATCGTCGTCGTACTCCTGGTCAGTGTCCCGCTCGGCATGACCGTCGGCGTCCTCACCCGCGGCGGCCGCCGCCCCCGGCTCGGCCTCGCCTTCGGAGTGATCGCGGGCTTCATGGCCTCCGTGCCCGGCTACGTCACCGGCACCCTGCTCATCGTGATCATGTCGATCTGGCTCGACCTGCTGCCGCCCGGCGGCGCCATGGAACCGTCGAGCGCGATCCTGCCCGTGCTGTCCCTCGCCCTCGGACCCGTCTTCGCCGTCGCCCGGGTCGTCCGCCAGGAGACCCAGAACGTCATCACCCAGGACTTCATGCGCACGGCCCGCGGCCGACGGCTGAAGGCCGTCAGGCTCTACACCGTCCACGCCCTGCCCAACCTGCTCACCAGCACGCTGACGCTCTGCGGACTGATCATCTCGGGCATGATCGGCGCCGCGGTCGTGATCGAGAGCGTCTTCAACTACCCCGGCATCGGACAGGAGATCGTCCAGGCCATCATCTACAAGGACTATCCGGTGGTGCAGGGGATCGTCCTCGTCCTGGGACTCATCGCCATCCTCGTCAACCTGCTCATCGACACGGTCCTCGGACTCCTCGATCCCCGCACGCTGGGAGACCGCCATGTCTGACACCCGACGCCGCCCCGTCCCGCTCGTGGTGGGCATCGCCATGGCCGCGGTCCTCGTGCTCGTCGCCGTAGCCGCGCCGCTCCTCCTCACGGACGCCGCGACCTCGCTCACCGACCAGGTGCGCCAACCCCCTTCCTCCCAGCACTGGTTCGGCACCGACCAGTTCGGCAGGGACATCCTCGCGCGCGCTCTCGTCGCCACACGGCTGACCCTGATCATGGCGGTCTCCGCGACCGCGCTGTCCGTCGTCCTCGGCGTCCTCCTCGGCGGACTGGCCGTCCTGCTGCCCTCGGGCGCGAAGGAGGCCGTACTGCGCTGTATCGACGCCTTCGTCGCCTTCCCGCCGTTCATCCTCGCCCTCGTCATCGCCGCCGTCCTCGGCCCCGGAACCTGGTCCGCGGTCGTCGCGATCGGCGTCGCCGGCATCCCGGGCTTCGCCCGGCTCAGCTCCACCCTGAGCGCGTCGGTGCTCGCCAAGGACTTCGTCGTCACCGCACGTCTCCTCGACGTCCGCCGGCCGGCGATCTTCAGCCGGCACGTCCTGCCCAACATCGTGGGCGCGCTGCTGATGGTCGTCACGTCCAGCTTCGCCCTGACCCTGCTGGAGATCTCGAGCCTCTCGTTCCTCGGACTGGGCGTGCAGAGCCCGCAGTTCGACTACGGCCGGGTCCTCAACGAGGCGCTCGCGACGATCTACGTCCAGCCGTGGGGAGCCGTCGCCCCCTCGATCCTCTTGGTGTACGCGGGCATCACGTCCATGCTCATCGGGGACGGACTCGGAGCACGTCTCCACCCGTCGTCCACCCCGCGCCGACGCCCGCACCCGTCCCGGAGCACGGACCGGGGCCCGTCCCGCCCCGAAGCGCTGGTGGAGGTCGACGGTCTCTCGGTCACCACCCCCGACGGCAGAGTGCTCGTGGACGGCGTCTCGCTCTCGATCGCCCCCGGCGAAGTACTCGGCCTGGTCGGCGAATCGGGCTCGGGCAAGTCGACCACGGCCATGGCGATCGCCCGCCTCCTCCCCGAGAACCTGTCCGTCCACGCCTCCACCCTGCGCCTTGACGACCTCGACCTCCTCGGCGAACCGCCCGCGCGACGCCTGGCGGCCGAGATCGGGCTGATCTACCAGGACCCCGGTACGACCTTCAACCCCGCTCTCCGGATGGGGCCCCAGCTCACCGAGACCGCCCGCGTCCACCTCGGGAAAAGGCGGCGCGACGCCGAGCGGACGGTGGTCACCGCCCTCACCGGCATCCAGGTACGGGACGCGGACCGGCGGATGCGGCAGCACCCGCACGAGCTGTCCGGCGGGATGCTCCAGCGGGCCACCATCGCGACGGCGATGCTCACCGACCCGAAGATCATCATCGCGGACGAGCCGACCACCGCCCTCGACGTCACCGTCCAGGCGCAGGTGCTCAGGCAGTTCAGGCGCATCAACCGGGAGAGCCGCACAGCGATGCTGTTCATCTCGCACGACATCGCCGTGGTCACCGCGTTGTGCGACCGGGTCCTCGTCATGCGCGACGGACGGATCGTGGAGGAACTCCGGGTCGCGGACCTCGAAGCCGGAGACGTCTCCCACCCCTACACCCGTCAACTGCTGGACGCGACACCGGCGTTCATCACCGTCAGCCAGGAGAGGACCGAGACGTGAACACCGGAGCATCCGTGGACGGACACCCTCGCCTCCTCGAAGTCGACGCGCTCGACGTCCACTTGGGCACGCCCAGGAGACACATCCTCAAGGACGTCGGCCTCGCCGTGGCCGCCGGCGAGACCGTCGGACTGGTGGGCGAGTCCGGTTCGGGCAAGTCGACGCTGGCCAAGACCCTCGTCGGCGTCCACCGGCCCACGAGCGGCAGCATCCATTTCGACGGAAGAGACTGCCTGCGGGCCGGCAGCAAAGACCGCGCACGCCTGCGCCGGGAGATCCAGTACATCCCCCAGGACCCGTACTCGTCCCTCGACCCCCGGCGGACCATCGGCGAGATCATCGCCGAAGCCCTCGATCCCCGGCGCGCCCGGGTGTCGAGACACCGGCAACGGATCCTCGAACTGCTCGAACTGGTCCGGATCGACGGCTCCTCTCTGGACCGCCGTCCCAGCGAGTTCTCCGGCGGTCAGCGCCAGCGCATCGCCATCGCCAGGGCGCTCGCCGTGGAACCCTCGCTCATCGTCGCGGACGAGATCACCTCGGCGCTCGACCTCTCCACCCAGGCGGAGGTCCTGAACCTCCTGGCAGACCTGAAACGCTCGATCGGCCTGACGCTCATCTTCGTCTCCCACGACCTGGCCGTCGTCCGGAGCATCAGCGATTCCGTCCTCGTACTTCTGCACGGCGAGGTGGTCGAGTCCGGCAGCGCCCGGGAGATCTTCGACGCGCCGACGGCCCCCTACACCCGCATGCTGATCGACTCGGCACCCGGCGGACCCGGCTTCTCACTGGACTGAGGGGGAGGGAGCTGGCGCCGCACGCGCGGGGGAGCGGTACAGACCGAGAAACTGATCGTCTCGACCGCCGTGGAACTCATCCGGCCTGGTGACGTCCGGCTTCCTGCCCCGGAAAGAGATCTCTGGTGCGCTAGTCGTACAAATGATCTAGGGTCGCGCTGTTCTCGAGGTGAGGGGGATGAACGCATGGTGCGTGGGAGCAGGTGGACTGTGCTGTGCGCGGCCACGATGCTGATGGTGGCAGGATGCGGGCAGCGAGCGGCGGAGCCCGACCCCGCGTTTGCGAGCGTGGAGGAACTGCCGGAGAAGCTCGGTCCGGACGGCGTCACCATCACCGTCGGCGATCCCGCCGCGCAAGTGCAGGTACACCTGTATGAGGACCCCCGCTGCCCGTACTGCGAGGAGTTCGAGACCGTGGGCGGAGGCCCGCACCTGCGGGAGGCGATGCTCCACCGGTGGGCCAGAGCCGAGTACACCCTGGCCTCCTTCCTGGACGACCGGCTCGGCGGGAGCGGGTCGAAGAAGGCGGTCAACGCGCTGCGCGCCGCGCTGGAGGAGGGCAAGTTCGCGGAGTACCACGAGGTGCTCTACGCCAACCAGCCCGAGGAGAGCGTCGACGGCTACACCGACGCATATCTGCTTCAACTGGCCGACAAGGTGGAGGGCCTGCGCAGTCCAACGTTCGACGCGGCCGTGAAGACCATGAAGTACCGCGCCTTCGTGACCGCCTCAGAGGCCGCCTACGAGAAGGCCGGAGGGACAGAGGACCCCGAAGGCCCCGGCACACCCACCGCGGTGATCAACGGCAAGTTGATCCCGGCGCAGTACAACGGCCTCCTCTTCCAGGGCGTCGCGTTCGCCGATCTGCTCCAGCAGATCTACGACAAGCCGTGGAAGTGGGAAGACACCACTCTGTGAACCCGGGGACCGACCACGAAGATCCATCTCGCCGCAGACATCCGCTGTCGCCCGCTGCGCATCGTGCTCACGCCCACGGTCGGAGGCACTCTCCCTGCGGGTCGAAGCAGACGAGACCGTGTTCGCCGGCCAGCTCCGCGGCGTACTCGGACACTTCCTCCGCCTTGCTGTAAGACATGAGCAGGTACACGATCGGGCCCGATGCCTCCTCGATGACCGGCGGTGAGGCCCATACGATGCTGCGGTCGTCGTCCGGGTAGCGCGCGACGAGGGCCTCCACGTACGCCACGATGCGCGGCACCGGAGGCACGACGACATCGTCCGACTCCAGGTAGCGCTCGTAGAGCTCGTCATACGTCGAGCCCGCAGCGCGGTTGTCGAATGGACGGTCACCGGCCCACACGGCAAGGTCATAGCTCACAGGCGCATCGTCGCAGGCAGCAGTCCCGTCAATGCCGGCAGGCCCTGTGATCGATTCCGGCCCGTCGGCGATCCGGAGCAAAGCGCTCTATGAGGACTCCGGGGCGACGCCGATCGGTACGGGCACCGCGACCCCGGCATCAACCTCTGCGTCCGCCCCCTGATGGGCCCTGGCTGCACTATCTCGGCCACCACCGCCTCAGCCCTTGGCCCTTCTTCGTGGAAGGCCAAGGGGCGAGGACAGATGCGGCGTGCTCCTGCCATAGGAGTCGGCGGCGAATGCGGGCTGCCCTCAGTACGGTGCCATCTCAAGGTCGCCGATCACCCGCAGCCCGACTTGTGCCGCGAGCCACGGTGCGCGTTCGGCCTCAACTTGCTTGACGTGGACGAAGACCGTGTGGTCGGCCGCAGGCTCTTCCAGATCGAGGTCGCGTGCATGCGCGCACAGGGTGACGAACGCGCCGCGGGTGCCTCCCACCCCGAGACCTATCTCCGGGGCCTCGGGCCAGGCGTTGAAATCCCACCGCACCGTCGCCGGGCTGTCACCCACCGCCTTGAGGAACGGCTGCACGGTCTCGGGTGCCGAGGCCATGCGTCGTAGCCAGATGGGCAGGCGGGCCGATGGGTCATTTCCGGCGTCCGGGGCGGCGTCGCTGTCTCCGTCCGCCCACCAGTTGGCGTCCGGCAGCAGGGCCAGCACCTGCGACAGAGAGTGGGTCGAGGAGATCCGCGCATCGAAATCGACCTCCAGATAACTGAGGTCGGCGATGCCAAGCAGCTTCTCCACGGCGTGCAATCCCGCCGAGAGGTCCGCCGTTCTCAGGATGGGCTGCGCATAGGAGTTGGACACGACGATCAGTGTGCCACCGCGTGAGCATCGGCCACCCTGGGCGGGACCCGGCACCGTGCGCCGGGCCCCGCCCCGTGGCGTTGTTGAGGATCCGTCAGTTCGTCAAGGTGAACTTCTGGGCGTTGGAGTTGTCGCAGGGCCGTTGGGACAGGCGGGTGCCGTTGGTGGTGGAGCCGTTGTCGACCGCGAGGCATTTTCCGCTGTGGCGGGCCACGAAGCGGTACTGGCCGTTCGTGGCGGTGGGCTCGGGGCGCCACTGCTGGTTGGTGCCGGTGACGTAGGTCCACAGGTGGACCTTGGTGCCGTCGGCCGTGGCGCCGGGGCCGCCGTCGACGTCCCAGACACGGTTGTTGAACTGATTAACGACCTGGTAGTAGCCGTCGCTGGTCGGCCGGAGCTGCCACTTCTGGTTGGTGCCGGTGGTGCAGGCCCACTGCTGGAGGGCCGTGCCGTCACCCGTGCCCCAATCGGCGGCGTCGAGGCAGGCGTTGCTGCCGGCGTTGACGACGCGGTACCAAGCGGCGGGGTCGATGGGGCCGTTCGGGTCGGGGCCTGTGGTGCCGCCCGTCCAGACGATCGTCGCGACGGCACTGGCGGGGAGGGTGTACGCGAGGGTCTTGCCGCCTTCGGTCAGCGAGAACCGCTGGGCGCCGGCGGCGGTGTTGACGACGAAGGTGGCGAAGGAGTTGTCGGGGTTCTGGAAGGTGACGTTCTGCACGCCGCCGGCACCCTGGCTGGTGGAACCGACGCGGGTCGCGCCGGGCTTGATGAACTTGGTGACGTGACCGAGGACGTAGTACTCGGCCCCACGCGTGACGTTGCCGTTCGCGATCTCGACGACGCCGTTGCAGCGGTTGGTGCAATGGCCCTGGTGGGGGCCGCCGTTCTGGTCGAGGGCGAGGTTCCAGTTGACGACGGTCTCACCGCCGTTGCGCATGTTCTGCACGACGAGGTTCTCGGCGTGCCACTGAAGGGTGTCGGCGAAGGTGTTGGCGGTGTCCGTGCCGGAGCACTCGGTGAAGAAGACCCGCTTCCCGGCGTTGACGACCTGCTGCTGCGCCGAGGGGGCACCGCCGTAGCAGTGGAACGCGGCGCCGATCACCCGCTGGATGCCCTGAGTGGAGTTGAAGACCTCGAGCGGGTAGTTCGGGTGATCCCAATTGTGGTCGTACGCGAGGATGTTGGTGGGCAGCGCCTCGGCGCTCAGCGTCCGGTCGAGGACTTTCAGGAACGCGGCCTGCTCGGACGACGTCATCGACATCGACGGGTACGTCGTCGCGAACTCGGGTTCGTTCTGGACGGTGAGGTCGCTCAGGGCGATGCCCTGCTGCCCGTACGCCTTGATCGCCTTGACCAGGTAGTCCGCGTACGCCTGGTACTGGTCGGTCCTCAGGCTGCCGCCGTTCAGCGAGTTGCCGGTCTTCATCCACGCCGGGGGCGACCACGGCGAGCCCATGAACCGGATGGCCGGGTTGTGCGCCGTCGCCTGCTTGACGACCGGGATGATCTCCTGCTGGTCGCGGGCGATGGAGAAGGAACCCTTGGTGTCCTCGTAGGTGTAGAAGCCGCCGGAGTTGAAGTCGGTGGAACCGAGCGGCTGGCGCAGATAGTTCAGCCCGATGCCCTCGGTGGGGGAGAACAGCGACTTCATCAGGTCGGCGCGCTTGTCGGCGGGCAGGCTCTGGATGAGATGGGCGGAGGCTTCGGTGATCGAGGCGCCGGCGCCGGTGAACTTCTGCCCCTTGCTGTTCGCGTCGACGCGGATGTCGATCGGCTGCACGGAACTGTTGAAGGGGACGGTCTCGGGCGTCAGTTTCCTGGACCCGTCGGCGGTGGTGACCCAGACCTGGGCGGTGGGGTCGGCGGCCTGCGCCGATCCGGTGCCGACGGCGGCGAGGCCGGACACGGCGAGGATCAGGGCGGCGCCCGTGGCGCCCGCAGCCCGTACGGCGCGTGTTCTGCTGGTCGTTCGGATGGACACGGTGCGGCTCTCCTTCGGTGGGGGTGACCTGATACGAGGGGTGGGGAACCGGCCTGCCCCGACGGCTCATCGGGGCCCCGACAGGGACGGCCGGGTCTCGCAGGAGTGGTGCACCCCGGTCGCCCGGGACGGGCACATCGGTGCCCGCGGGGGCCGACCGGAGGTCGAAGGGGGTGGTGCGCCCGGCCGGCCTCGGCGGACACGTCTGTGCTCGCTGCGGCGGACCGGAATCGAAGGGTGGTGCGCCCGGTCAGCCGTAGAGCCGTAGCGGACATCCCCGCTCGCTGCGGCGGACCGGTGATAGAGGGCTTCAAACACCCCCGTGGTGCCCGGTGGTGAGGCAGGGCGGACCGTCTGTCGTGCGGCGCGGTCCTCGGCGGGTGCGGGACCGGTTCGGCAACTCCCCGGACCCCGGCCCTACTTCAGACCGGTCGTGGCGATCCCGGCGACGAAGTGGCGCTGGAAGAGCAGGAAGACGACCAGGACGGGCACCAGCACGACGGCCGCGCCGGCGAGGAGGACGCCGTAGCGCGTGAAGTCCTGGCCGCTGCTGACGAGCGCGAGGCCGACGGGCAGTGTGTACTGGTCCTCGTTCTGGGCGACGACGAGGGGCCACAGGAAGTTGTTCCAGGACCCGAGGAACGTGATGATGCCCAGCGTGGCGAGGGCGGGCTTGGTCATCGGGAGGATGATCCGCCGGAAAATCGCGATCTCCCCGCAGCCGTCCATGCGGGCGGCGTCGATGAGTTCGTCGGGCAGTGAACCGATGAACTGCCGCATGAGGAAGACGCCGAAGGGCCCGGCGAGGAACGGCAGGATCAGCCCGAGCAGCGAGTCGGTCAGCCCCAGGTTCGTCGTCAGGACGTACAGCGGGACGAAGGTGACCAGGCCGGGGACCATGAGGGTGGCCAGGACCAGGGTGAAGACCGCCTTGCGGCCGCGGAACTCCAGCTTCGCCAGGGCGTAGCCGAGCATCGAGCAGAAGAGCAGGTTGCCGGCGGTGACGGAGAGGGCGACGAGGAGGGAGTTGGTGAACATGCCGATGAAGTCGAGGTTGTCGAACAGTTCGGCGTAGTTGGCGGTGGTCGGGTCGGTGGGGACGAGAACCGGGGGCACCTTGCGGATGTCCGCCTCCGGCTTGAAGGAGCCGGACAGCATCCAGAGGAAGGGCACCAGCATGATGAACAGGGCGCCCGTCAGGGGCAGATAGAGCCAGGGGTTGCCCCAGCGCTGCCGCACCCGGCGCCGGCCGGCGAGGCGTGAGTCGCTGAGGCGCGTGTCGGTGAGCGTCGTGGTGGCCATGGGTCAGTCCTTCTCCCGCATCACACGGAACTGGAGCACCGTGAGGGCCGCGATGAGCATGAAGACGACGTAGCTGGCCGCCGACGAGTAGTCGTAGTTGCCGTAGCCGAACTGGCGGTAGGAGAACATCGTGGCGGACAGCGTGGAGTCCAGCGGGCCGCCGTTCGTCATCACGAACGGCTCGTCGAAGAACTGTAGATAGCCGATGCCCGTGGTCACCGAGGTGAGCAGGAGGGCCGGGCGCAGCAGAGGGAACGTGACCCGCCAGAACCGCTGCCAGGGGCCCGCCCCGTCGAGATCGGCCGCCTCCATCAGCGACCGGGGCACTCCCTGGAGCCCGGCCAGCATGATGATCATGACGGTGCCGAGGTTGCGCCACACCGCCATCACGATCATGACGGGCAGGGCGAAGCGGGTGTCGGCCAGCCAGGCCGGTCCGTCGATCCCGATCCAGCCGAGCACCGTGTTGACCAGGCCGGATCGCGGTTCGAGGAGTGTCTTCCATACGACGGCGATGGCGACGACGCTGGTGACGACGGGCAGGTAGAGCCCGACTCGGAAGACGGCCCGGAAGCGGCGGATGCCCCGGTCGAGGGCAACGGCGGCGGCGAGCCCCGCCGCCAGGGTGAGCGGCAGGCCGAACAGGACGAAGACACCGGTGTTGCGCAGGGCGGTGAAGAACACCGGGTCCTGGAACAGCCTGACGTAGTTGTCCAGGCCGACGAAGCCGACGGCGAGCGGGCTGCGGAGGTCCGCGCTCTTGGTGTCGGTGACGCTCATCAGCAGCGACCAGCCGACCGGCAGCAGCATGAACACGGCGAACAGGGCGAGGAACGGCAGGGCGAGGATCCACGCGGCGCGGCTCTGGCGGCGGGCCGCGACGGACGGGCGTGTGCGCGGCGGCTGCCTGAGGGCGGCCTTCGCCCGCACACCCACGGCGGGTGTCGTGGTGGGCGGTGGCCCGGGAACTCGGGTGTGGGACATGGCGGTTGGGGCTCCGTCCGTGCGGGGCGGGGTGTCAGCGTCCGGTGCCGATGGACGTCGCCTTGGACTGAAGGGCCTTCTGCACGTCCTGGGTCGTGGCCTTGCCGAGCGCGAGCTTCTCCAGTTCCGAGTCGATGACCGAGGCGATCTGCTGCCAAGTGGTGAGCGCCGGCGGGGCCTTGGTGACGTCGAGCTGCTCACGGAAGGCGGCGAGCTTGGTGTTGCCCGTCATGCGCTCGTCCTCCCAGGCGCCTATTGCGGTGGGCAGTTGACCGGTCCCGGCGCCGTAGGCGGCGAGGTTCTCGGCCTCGGTGAGGAAGCGGACGAACTTCCAGGCGGCGTCCTTGTTGTCGCTGCTCCTGAACACGGCCAGGTTGCTGCCGCCTGCCAGGCCCGCGGCCTCCTTGTTGACCGGGAGCGGCATGGTCTTCCAAACGGCGTCGAGTTCGGGGCTGTCCTTGTGGAGGTTGCCGCCGACGCTGGCGCCCTGCTGGAGGGTGGCGATCAGGCCGTCGTGGAAGCCCTGTTGGCCGTCGGTCTTGTCCGTCGGCGCCATCTTGTTCGCGAAGATCTCGCCGTAGTAGGTGAGGGCTTCGGCGACCTCGGGGGTGTCGAAGGTGAACTTCTTCGTCTTCGGGTCGTAGATGTCGCCGCCGGACTGCCACACCAGGGGCAGCCAGAACAGCCAGGCGTTGAAGCCGGTCTGCATGCCGGAGGCGTAGCGCAACTTGGGATTCTGCTTGCCGGCGGTCTTCTGGAGGGCTTCGAGGTTCGCGGCGAAGCCCTTCCAGTCGGTGGCGAGTTGGGTGACTCCGGCCTTCGCGGCGATGTCGGTGCGGTAGTAGATCACCGACGTGTCGGCGATGAACGGGACCCCGTAGGCGGTGTCCTGGTAGGTGGTGGTGGCCCACTGGCCGGGGAAGAAGGACTCGGCGGAGATCTCCTTCGGGGTGGCCTCGAAGCCGTTCATGGCGGCCATCTCCGCCATCCAGGTGGAGCCGATCAGCGACACGTCGGGTCCGTTGCCGCCCGCTATGGCGGTGGTCAGCTTGTCGTGCGCGGCGTCCCAGGGGACGGGCGTGATCCGGACGTCGGCGTCGGGGTTCTTCTTCTCGAACTCCTTGGCCAGCGACTCCAGGGTCGGGTCCGGGTCGCCCATGGACCACATGGTCACCGTGCCCTTGGCCGGGCCCTCGCCGAGGGAGGCGGCCTCCTTGTCCGGTCCGCTGTCGGCGGACCGGCCGCAGGCCGTGGCCAGCAGCAGGGCGGCGAGGCCGGCGGAGGTGACTCTGGCGACGCGGGCGGTACGGGACATGCTCATCACTCCTAGAGGCGGGACTGTGGGGGACGGCGGTTGGGGCCGGCAGGGCGAAGCCGGGGTGCTCAGCGGGCAGGTCGCGGTGTCGGCCCCTGTCCGCTGTCACCGGGCGAGCGGCCGGGACCGATGTCGAGACCGATGTCGAGCAGCAGGTCGCGGCTGGAGCGCCCGATCCGAAGACGGCAGGGTCCGGTGCGCGGGCGCCACCGCCCGTGTACGTCGTCCCAGGTGTGGAAGGTCCGCCACGGCACGGTCAAGGTGACCGTCGTGGTCTCGCCGGCCCCGGCCTCGGCCACGGTGAACCCGGCCAGGACGCGGACGGGTTCACCCGGGGCGGCCGGTGCTTCGAGGTACGCCTGGACGACTTCCCGTCCCCGGCGCGGGCCGGTGTTGGTGAGGGTGACCGTGACGGGCAGTCCGTCCCCGCCCGCGGGGCAGGGCAGTTGGACGGGGACGGACGGTTCGGGGGCTTCGGCGGCGACGTAGGACCAGGTGGTCCAGCCCAGGCCGTGACCGAAGGGGAAGGCCGGCGCGATCCCGGCGCGGTCGTAGGCGCGATGGCCGATGTGGAGGCGCTCGTGGTAGTCGACGACGCCGTCCACCGGTACGGCGTGGGGGACGGGGACGTCCGTGGCGCGGGCGGGGAGCGTCCAGGGCAGACGGCCGGAGGGTTCGGCGTGGCCGAGCAGGACGTCGGCGAGCGCGTGACCCGCCTCCTGCCCGGGCAGCCACTGCCAGAGCAGCGCGGGGACCTGGTCGGCCCAGGGCAGCAGGACCGGGGCGCCGGCGTTCACCACCACCACGGTGCGGGGATTGGCGGCGGCCACCGCGCGCACCAACTGGTGCTGCTGGGCGGTGAGTTCCAGGTCGGGGCGGTCCCAGCCCTCGGACTCGACCTCCTCGTTGGTGCCGATGACCACGACCGCGACATCGGCCGCGCGGGCCGCCTCGACGGCTTCGGCGATCTCGTCCTCGACGGTCGGGCCGGGCGGCCGGTGGCGCAGGTGAGCGGTGACGAAGCGGCCGTAGCCCTCGCCGTCCACGACCCGCAGGTCGATCCGCAGGCGCAGTTCCACCGGCGTGGCGCCCACCCGCACGGTGTGGCGGTGGGTGGCGGGGTGGTTGTGGCTGGACTCGAGGATCAGCTCGATGCCCCGGTCGTCCGCGCCCGCGTGCACGACGTCGTGGTCCAGAACGACGGTGAAGCGCCCGGCGCAGCCGAACTCCAGGATGTGGGTGCCCTCTTCGGCCAGGGTGACCCGGCCGGTGAGGACGACGTCGTGCACGTCGTCGGGTACGCGGAAGAAGCCCCAGTTCCCCGTGGGGCGGACCTCCTCGCCCACCACGGTGCCGTCGGCGGCCAGACAGGCGGCGTGCAGGCCGGTGAGTCGGTCGGGGTCGATGAAGGGGGCGTGGCGCCGTGAGGAGCCGCCGCGGCACACGGTCAGGGTGACGTCGTCGGGGAGGGCGGCCCGGAGGCCGTCGGTGTAGCCGACGGTGCGGACGGCGGGGACGTAGGCGCTGCCGCCGCCCTGGAGGTAGGGCTCGACGGCGTTCGGGCCGATCAGCGCGACGCTGCCGAGCCGGCCGGGGTTCAGCGGAAGGAGGCTCTGCTCGTTGCGGAGCAGGACGGTGCCGCGGGTGAGGACCTCGCGCAGGGCGGCGAACTCGCTCTCGCCGGCCGGCGCCGGCCGCGCGGCGGAGGGGAGCGGCGGGGGCTGCTCGCCAGGGGTCCAGGGGTCGGTGAGCTTGCCGACGCGGGCGGCCAGGCGCATCAGGCGCAGCACCTTGTCGTCGATGACGGTCTCGTCCACCTCGCCCCGCTCCACCGCGTCGACGAGGGCGGCGCCCCACGGGCCGTCGGGGCCCGGCATCACGAGGTCGAGGCCGGCGTCGGCCGTGGGCGCGGCGGTCTGCGTGGCGGCCCAGTCGCTGATCACGGCGCCGTCGAAGCCCCACTCGTCCTTGAGCACGCCCCGCAGGATCCGCCGGTGTTCGAGGACCGGCGCGGACTCGATGCCGTCGTCGAGACCGGAGTAGGCGCCCATGACGCTCCACGGGCCGGCCTCGGCCACGATCCGCTCGAACGGTGCGAGGTAGACCTCGCGCAGGGTGCGGGCGTCGATCCTCGCGCGGTAGCGGGTGCGGTCGGTCTCGGAGTCGTTGGCGACGAAGTGCTTCAGGCACGCCGCGACGCCTTCCTCCTGAAGGCCCCGCACCAGGGCGGCGCCGAGCGCGCCGGACAGCAGCGGGTCCTCGGAGAGGCACTCGAAGTGGCGGCCGGCGACCGGGGTGCGCTGAAGGTTGACGAGCGGAGCGAGGACGACGTCCACGTTCTTGCGGCGGGCCTCGGCGGCGAACAGCCGGCCCAGCCGCTCGGCGAGGGCGGTGTCCCAGGTGGCGGCCGTCGCGCTCGGGGCCGGCGCCAACAGGCCGGTCTCGCCGGGTACTTCGCCGGTGCCCCGCACACCCTGCGGCCCGTCGGAGGCGACGACGGCGTGCAGGCCGAGCCGCGGTTCCGCGGGCAGCGCCCACAGGGTCGCCCCCGTCAGCAGCCGCACCTTGTCGGCGAGATCCAGCTTCCCGACCAGCCCGGCCCAGCGGCTCTCATCCAGATGATCCAGCCGGTCCGCAAGGCCGGAGGGAGCGGGCGACGAGACGGGCATGGGGGTCCTTTCGAGCCGTGACAGCGGCATGTCGTCGTGATGACGGCCACATGAAAGCACACCTACTAAGTACTTAGTAAGTGGTCTGGGTCACAGAGAGCGCTTGTCGTTGGGAAGTCGATCACTGAACGCGACGGGGACCTATGCTGGGGTAGGTGAGTAACCAGTCGGTAAGCGGAACGAACCGCAAGACGCAGCCGCGTACGCCCCGTAGCCCGGAGGCCAGGCAGCGGCAGCAGGACATCCTGCGCATCGCGATGGACACGTTCGCCGCCCGCGGCTACAACAACGCCTCGCTCCAGGAGATCGCCGACCTCGCCGGGCTGACCCAGGCCGGAGTGCTGCACTACTTCCGCTCCAAGGCGAACCTGCTGACCAGCGTGCTGGACAAGCGCGACGCCAGCGACATCGAGCAGTTGGGCACCGAGCGCCCCCGCGGCCTGGCGTTCCTACGGCACCTGGTCGACACCGCGTCCCGCAACGCCGAACGCGAGGGGATCGTACGGCTCTACACCGTGCTGTCCGCGGAGAGCGTCACCGACGGGCACCCCGCCCAGGACTACTTCCGCACCCGCTACGAGGGCCTGCGCGCGATGGTCGCCGAGGCCCTCCGGGAGGCGTGCGACCTCGGCGAGATCGACGCCGACACGGCGGTCGAGGACACCGCCAACGCGATCATCGCCGTCATGGACGGCCTCCAGGTCCAGTGGCTCCTGGCCCCGGACCGGGTGAACATGGCCGCCTCGACGGACCGAGCTGTCACGGCCCTCCTGGCGGGGCTTACGGCGCGCTGAACCCCTGGACTGAACAAGGGCGCTGTCCGCACACGGATGTGGCCCCACGGCCGGACCCGGGTCGACCACGTGCCCACCCCGCCCCGGCTCACCGCCCCCACGGCCCGAGCAGCTCGCTGAGGTTGGCCAGATCAGGGGGCGTGATGACGACGAGACGGATGCCGGCCTCGTGGGCGAGTTGCTGTTTGGCTCGGATCTTGGTGACGTACTCGTCGCTGGTGAGGCCCGCGTACTCGACGTACGTGCCGTCCGGCAGCTCCCAGTCCGCGCGACGCCGTCCATGCGGATTGTGTTCCGGATGCCTGGGCCAGACCGGTTCGATCCGATGCTCCACGCCGTGGCGCGTGAACCAGTCGTCGATGGTCCGCTCGGCCAGCGACCTGCACGGGTGGCCGTCAGCCGCCACACAGTAGGTCCCGCGTGCGGGCCGCCACGCCTCGGGAACCAGACCGGTACGGCGCAGAACCTCCACCCAGCTTCCGGCCTTCAGCGCCGCACGGACCGTCGCGGCCGGAGGACACGTCCTCATCGCACCCACGATGGCATCACGCTGCTCGTCCGGAAGATCGAGAGGGACGGGGCGCTGGGCGAAGTCCTGTGGGGGAGCGGCGGCGAGGTGCGTCGACAGGGCGGTCAGCCTCTGCTGCGCCTCATCCGCGGTGATGGCACCGCTGTTTCCGTTGCGCGCCTCGACGCAGCATTGCTTGCACCAGCGGGCCGGCCCGAACTGCCGGACCATCCACGGATTGAGCTGCCCCGCCGTGAAGACGGTCGCACACAACGGGCACTTCTGCGGCCGCGCGTCCGGCCAGGACCGCCGTGCTCGCGCGGCATGGAAGGAGCCGTACATGGCGGCGTGTTCGTAGACCACATCAGGCCGGTCCGCGTACGTGTGCCCCTGCCCGATCAGCCTCCGGCGCGCCAGCTCGTACACCTCCTCCGCGAGGGCCGGCTCCCGCGTGAGCAGACGCCGCGGACACATCCAGGGCCACATCACTCCGTAGTCCTCGATCAGGGCGTCCACGAGGTCGTCACCCGCGTCGGTCCACACGCCGTCGAACCGCGCCTGGTCGCTCCTGCTCCACCCGTAGGGGTTGAAGCCGCCTTCAGGGTCCGTGCTCCTGAACGACCAATCCCTGTTCCGCCCCCGGTTGTCGGATGCGACCGGCATACATGTACTCCCTCGACTCGGCCACCGCGGGAAGGACATGCTTCTCCGAGCGGATCCGGATCATCCATCATCCCGGCCCTTTCGGCGAGAGCCACGCAGAGGGCTGGTCTCCAAGATCGGCGGTCCGTAGGCTCGTTCTGACAGGGCCGGAGTGACCGTGCATGATCAGGAGTCGGGGGCGGCGGAGTGACCGAGAACGATCTGACACTCGACGACGGCCGTCGTGTGCGCGTCCACGACACCGGGACCCACTCGGGCGCCGACTCCCTCGTCGTCTTCTGGCATCACGGCACACCGAACATCGGCGCGCCGCCCGTGCCCCTCTTCCCGGCCGCCGAGCGGCTCGGCATCCGCTGGATCTCGTACGACCGACCCGGGTACGGCGGATCGACGCCTCGCCCGGGCCGCGACGTGGCGTCGGTGGCCGGCGACGTCGCCGCCGTCGCGAGCGCGCTGGACGTCGAACGGTTCGCCGTCATGGGCCACTCCGGGGGCGGCGCGCACGCCCTGGCCTGTGCCGCCCTCCTGCCCAACCGCGTCCTGGGCGTGGTCGACGTGGCGGGACTGGCTCCGTTCGGCGCCGAGGGCCTGGACTGGTTCGAGGGCATGACACCCTCCATCGCGGCCTCGCTCCGCGCCGCCGCCCAGGGGCGCGGGGAGAAGGAGAAGCACACGGCCGGCGCCGAGTACGACCCGGAGATGTTCACCGCGGCCGACCACGCCGCCCTCGCCGGTGAGTGGTCCTGGTTCGACGACGTCGTCGCACCGGCCGTCGCGGCGGGCCCGGGCGGGCAGATCGACGACGACCTGGCGTACGTCGCCCCGTGGGGCTTCGACGTACGGCGGATCAACGTGCCGGTCCTCCTCCTCCACGGCGACCAGGACCGCATCGCGCCCAGCTCACACGCGCAATGGCTCGCGGACCACTGCCCGTCGGCCGAACTGTGGCTGCGCCCCGGAGACGGACACATCTCCGTCCTCGCCGCCGGCCCGGCCGCCCTGGAGTGGCTCGCGGAACGCTCCGCGGGCTGACACTGCCGGCGATTTCCCCGAGGCAGCGGCCCCGCCCGCCCCGCCCTCAGTCGAGCATGAACCAGCCACGCACCTGGGCCTCGTGATCGATGTAGCGTTCGCCGGAGACGTCGACGACGACCTTGTCGATCGTGCCGCCGGTGAACGGGAACGGCCCTCGGTAGTCGGGTGTGACCGGTGACGCGTCGTCGCGGCCCACACAGATCCCGTCCCCGACGACACAGAAGCTGCCGGGCTGGGTGACGATGTCCTCGCGGCCCACCTCCTGGTCGTCCATGTAGAGGGTGAGAGTGCCCGCCGCACCGGGCATCGCGGGGTCGGCGCTGCGGCCGGTCGCGGTGAACTCGGCGGTGAGCACATGCCGGCCCGGCGGGATCTCCCGGTCGGCGTCCACGACCTGGAGATGCGTGCCGACCCAGTTGAACGCGTAGTGCAGACGGTGGTCCTTGACGTAGAGGCTGTGGCCGCCCGCCACACCGCCGTGGGCGTAGAGAACGCCCTCGGCGTCCGCCGACCCGATGTCCACCCCGGCGGCGATGGTGTACGACCGGCCGCTGGTCACCACCCCGGACTGCTCGGGCACCGCCGCGGTGTCGGGGTAGTAGACGTATCGGTCCCGCTCGGGGCTGCCGTGTGGGCGGTCGGCCAGCACCTGTTCCAGGGCGTTGCGGTCGTCCAGCGGCAGCCCGTTGTAGCGGCCCGCGTAGTAGTACCAGAGGCTCTTGAGGGTCTCCAGCCGGGCCGGTTCCCGCGCCGCCAGGTCCGTCGACTGCGCACGGTCGGTGCCGAGGTCGTACAACTCCCAGACGTCGTGCTCGAAGTTGCCCCAGCCGCTCAGCGGCGGGTGGACCGTGCAGGCCAGCCACCCCTCGTGGTAGATCGACCGCTGCCCCAGCATCGCGTAGAACTGGGTCTGGCGTCCCGGCGCCTCGGGATCGGTGAGGGACGCCTTGAAGCTCTCGCCCTCGATCGGATTCTGCGGGTAGCCCTTGAGCACCTCGGGCGGCTCCACGCCCAGCAGATCGTAGAGCGTGGGCACGACGTCCACCGCGTGGACGTACTGCCCGCGCACCTCGCCCCGGGCCTCGATCCCCGCCGGCCAGGCGACCACGCACATGTCGGCCACGCCGCCCTCGTAGCCGGCCCAGCGCTTCCAGTACGGGAACGGCGTGTCGAACGCCCAGGCCCAGCCGGTGTTGTAGTGGTTGTACGACGTCGGACCGCCGAGTTCGTCGAGGTGCTCCAGGGACAACTCGACCGGGGTGTCGAGGCCGTTGAAGAACCGCCACTCGTTGAACGTGCCGTTCGGACCGCCCTCACCGCTCGCCCCGTTGTCGGAGACGGCCACGATGATCGTGTTGTCCAGCTCGCCCGCGGCCTCCAGGAAGTCGATGACCCGGCCCAACTGGTCGTCGGTGTAAGAGACATACCCGGCGAACACCTCGGCCATCCTGATGAACAGCCGCCGTTCGTCGGCGGTGAGGTCCGCCCAGGGCCGTACGGTGTCGAGCATCGGCCACAACTGCCCGTCAGGGCCCGTCACTTCGGGCTCGCCGTGCGGGTTGATCGGCGACAGCTCGGTGTCCTCCGGCAACAGGCCCATCTCCTTCTGCCGGCGCAGAATGCCGGGCCGGATCGCCTCGTACCCCTCGTCGAAGACGCCCTTGTAGCGGTCCGCCCACTCCTTGAACACATGGTGCGGCGCATGGGCCGCGTCGAGGGAGAGATACATGAAGAACGGCTTGTCGGGATCGACGACCTTGGCGTTGCGGATGTACTCGATGGCCTTGTCGGAGAAGTCCTTGGCGATGTGATAGCCCTCTTCGGGCGTGGCCGGCGGGGCGACCGGATGGTTGTCCTGGATCAGGTCCGGGTACCAGCAGCTCGACTCGCCGCCGAGAAAGCCGTAGAACTGCTCGAAGCCGCGCCCCAGCGGCCAACGTCCCTTGTACGCGGCCTGGTTGATCTCCTCGCCGGGGGTGAGGTGCCACTTGCCGACGCAGTACGTGTTGTAGCCGCGCTCGCCCAGGACCTCGGAGACGAACCCGTTCTCGAACGGGATCCGGGTGGAGATGCCGGGGAAACCGGAGCTGAACTCGGCGATCGTCGCCATGCCGTTGGACGTCGCGTTCCTGCCGGTCAGCAGGGAGGCCCTGGTCGGGGAGCACAGCGCGGTGGTGTGGAAGTTCGAGTACCGCACCCCCATGTCGGCGATCCGCGACATGGTGGGCGTCTTCACCGGACCCCCGAAGCAGTCCATCGTCCCGTAGCCCACGTCGTCCCACGCGATCACCAGCACGTTCGGGGCGTTCTCGGGAGCCTTGGGCGCGAGGTACGGCGCCCAGTCGGGTTGAGAGTCACGGACGTCGAAGGCGATCTTCCCCCTGAAGGGCCTGGGCATGACGATTCTCCTCGCGTCGCCGGTCCTGAGCCGGATGGCCCCTCCACCGTCACCGGGGACGCCCTCGCCCCGCCTCACCCTCCAGGGGTGAGCGCCCTATCGCTGGTGACCTGTGCAGACGCGGGCTGACGGCCCTGGGAGGGGGAATGGCCATCAGCCCGCGTCTTCGGTCAGGCGGTCATTGCCGCTCCCGCGATGTCAGGGGTTGCCGTAGCCGTCTCCGTACCCTTCGTGACCGCGCTTGTTCTTCACCGTGACGGTGATGTCGTCGTCCGTGCCGTTGATGACGTACGGACCGGTCACCGGGTTGCCGGGCATGACGTACCCGTTGGGTACGGCGGTCTCCCGCAGGTAGTACGTGCCGTACGCGAGCGGGTCGAAGTCACAGGCGCCCCTGAGGTTCGTGGTGCACTCGCCGGCGAGGGTGTCCGGGTCGGCACCGTTCGTCTGAAGCCCGGCCCGGCCGTTCGACTCCTTCCACAGCTCGAACTCGGCACCCGCCAGAGCCTGCCCGCTCTTGGCGTCGGCCTTCTTGAGATGCAGCGAACCGTCGGGCACGTCGGGCGTCTTCGTGTTCCTGGCAGTCACGGACACCCCGGCGTCGGCGTTGTCCTCGGTGAGGGTCAGGGGCCCGAAGACGGCCGGGTTGGGCAGGTCGTAGCCGTTCGGGGCCGCGGTTTCCTGCCAGTAGTAGGTGCCGGTCGGGACGGTCTCGGCGCATTCGCCGTCGGCGCCTGTTGTGCACGGGTCGCCGACTTGGGTGTCGGGGTTGGTGCCGTCGGTCTGGAGTCCGGCTTGGTCGTTGGTCTCGCGCCAGAGTTGGAATTCGGCACCGGCCAGTGGCGCGTCCGTGTCCGCGTCCACCTTGTCCACGCTGACCGAGCCCTGGGTCGGCGGCTGGGGTGTGCGGGTGTTCTCCGCCGTGATGGATACCCCGGCGTCGGCGTTGTCCTCGGTGAGGGTCAGCGGTCCGAACACCGCCGGGTCCGGCAGGTCGTAGCCGGTAGGTGCGGCGGTCTCCTGCCAGTAGTAGGTGCCGGTCGGGACGGTCTCGGCGCATTCGCCGTCCGCCCCCGTCGTACACGGGTCCCCGACCTCTGTGTCCGGGTTCGTGCCGTCGGTCTGGAGCCCCGCCTCGTCGTTGGTCTCGCGCCACAACTGGAACTCGGCGCCGGCCAGCGGCGCGTCGGTCTCCGCGTCCACCTTGTCCACGCTGACCGAACCGGTGACCGGGGTCGGGGTGTCGGAGTCGCACCGCAGGTCGGCGTCGAAGGGGAAGTAGTGGATCTCGCCCGCGTTCACCGCGCCGCCGCCGGACCCGCCGGACAGGGGGCCCGCGACGAGTTCGTGGGTGATGATGTCGCCCTCGATGTTCGCCGGGTCGAGGTCGGTGAGCTTGGCACGGGGGGCGTAGATCGTGCCCTCGACCGTGTCGCCCTCCTCGATGGTGATGTCGGTGGCGTCGGCGAAGTTCCACAGGATGTACGGCGCCTGGTCCCCGGACACGCCCGCAAGGGTGGGCGTGTTCCAGGTGAGGACCCCGGCGCTGCCCGTGGTGTCCACGTTGATGAGCAGCGGGGTGTCGGCGGTGGGCTCGTCCTGGAAGGTCAGCTCGTCGATGTTGTTGAGCTGCTCGCCGGTCAGGCGCAGCACGTTGGTCTGCCCCGAGGTGAGCTCGATCTCGATGTCCGAGCCCGGCGGGATCGTGTTCTGGTCGGGCAGCGGGACGCCGTTGCCGTCCAGCAGGATCACGGTCGCCGCGCAGGTGGCCATCGAGTCGGCCCGGTCGCGGTAGGTGGAGAACAGGGCCGTGAAGTCCATCAGGCCGGACTGCTCGACCGAGGCCACCGGCTGCTGGACGGTGAGCTGGACACGCGGCGTGGAGTTGTAGCCGGCGCCGTCGGCCACGACCTGTGTGTCGACGCTCGCCCCGTTCTGGTCCTCGATGAGGACGTCGCTGGCAGACGTGTCGCCGATCTTGGCGTAACCATTCTGCAGAACCTGGAGGACGCCGGACGGGCTGCTGCCCGCGTAGTCGACGCCGCCGCCGACGAGGAGGGCGGTCGGCTGGTCGTCGCCGGGGGCGGTGAAGGTGCCGGGGGTGTTGAGGGCGACGTTGTAGTTGCTGCCGAACGTGAGGTTCCCGCCGACGGCGACCGGGCCTTCCGACTCCGTGCTGCCGAACGTCGCGTTGCTCTCCGTCACGACCCCGAAGCCGTTGCTGCCCGCGACCGGATTCCCGATGTCGACGGGGGCGAGCACGGCGGCGCCCGCCGGGCCGCCGGTCAGCACGAAGGCCGTCAGCAGCCCCATGCCGGCAAGCCCTGCGGCGGCACGCGACGGGAGCGGGTGCACGGACGGGCCACTACGGACGGTGTTCAAAGCGGTCGTTTCATGGCTGAAAGTTATGGGTGTGGCCCATTTTCGGCTGGTACGTGTTTGTGACACTCCGTGTGACCACTCGTCTGGCCACTTGGCGGGGAACGCCGGTGGGCCTTCGCGACGAACATGGACAAGACCAACCCCGGAACCCGCACATGGCCCACCTGCGCCGACCGGGGCCTCGTGTTGCTCCCCGCCCGAGATCGCCCCGGTCACGATACTGACCCCATGCCCGGCCAACTCCGCGCCAAGGTCCTGCCGGACCGGCAACGCCGATCCCTGGACGATCTCCAGCAGGACCTCGATCTCTCGTCCGGGGACAGCCGGTCGAAGCAGTCGGCCTTCTGGACCATGCTCACGCTGTCCGCGGTCATCGCCGCGTGCGGCATCCTGACGAACTCCACCGCCACCGTCATCGGCGCGATGATCATCGCCCCGCTCTCCACCCCCATCATGGGCATCGCCCTCGGCGCCGTACAGCGCCGCCGCAGCTCGGCCGCCGCCTTCGTGGCCTTCGGATGCCTGCTGGTGATCACGGTCGGGGCGGTGGCCTCACTGGTGGTGCCCCCGTCCTACGACCTCCTGACCAACAGCCAGATCTCCGGCCGCACCTCACCGGGACTGCTCGACCTGGTCTCCGCCCTGGCCACGGGCTTCGCCGGCGCCGTGGCGCTGGCCCGCAAGGACGTCGCCGCCGTACTGCCCGGAGTGGCCATCGCGATCTCCCTCGTCCCGCCCCTCGTCGTCACCGGCGTCTGCGCCGGCCAGACGGCGTGGTGGCTGGCGCTGGGCGCGCTGGTGCTCTTCCTGTCCAACCTCTTCGCCCTCGTCTTCGCCGGCATGGTCGTCTTCACGGTCCTCGCCCACACCCCGGCCGACGGCCGCCGCGCCCACCGCGGACCACGCCGCGCCCAGATCATGCTCGGACTGCTCTTCACGGCCGTCCTGCTCCCGCTGGGCGCCAACACGGTCGCCACCGTCCTGCTCAACACCTGGACCCTCAGAGCCAAGAGTGCCGCCGAACGGTGGCTCACCGACACCCCCGGCGCGATGGTCACCGGCGTCGACGCACGCTCCCGGACCCTGTACATCCATGTGCGCAGCCCCAGCGAGCTGCCCCCGATCGACGGGCTGCTCAGCAGCCTGGAGGGTCAGATCCCCGACGGCGTCCCCATCGTCGTCGACAGCACACGCGGCCGGGAGATCACGGCCGGCAAGGTCGGTGGATGACGCCCTTGGGACGACGTCCGGTCAGGGAGCGGACCGCAGTGGCGGCGCCTGCCACGTCATCCCCGGCGGCTGGAGGAGGGGCGAGGGCTCGGGGCCCGGGTCGTCGGTGGCGACGACTCCGGCGGCCGTCGGGTCGAAGCCCTCGGGCCAGCGGGTGCGACCGCTGGCCAGGGCGCCGGTCAGACGCGCTTCGGCGAGATCGGCGGTGCTCAGGTCGGTGCCGCGCAGGTCGGCCAGGCGGAGATCGGCGCGCCGGAAGACCGCGCCACGGGCGTCGGCCTTGCGCAGGTTCGCCTCGCGCAGGTCGGTCTCGGTGAAGTCGGCGTCACGCAGGTCGGTTTCGACCAGCTTCGCGCCCCGCAGGTCGGCCAGGACGCAGCGGGCCCGGCGGAGAATCGCCGTCGTCAGGTCGGTGTGCCGCAGGTTGACCGAGACCAGGGACGCCTGCGTCAGATTGGCGTGGTAGAAGCCCGCCGCCTCCATGCAGGTGCGGTCGAAGTTGACCTCGGGGAACCACAGTCCGTCGCAGTCGGCGCGGCGCAGATCGGTCACGCTCAGATTGACCCAGGACTGCTCCCGGTCCCGGCACAGCACGCCGAGCGCGGTCAGCGCCACCTGCGCGTCGGCCGCGCGGGTCTCCAGCGGCGCGATGTCGTTGATGGGCACGTCCGCCGACGGTGACTGCGGCCCGGTGGGCGGCCAGGGCAGGTGGGTCCGCAGATACGCGGCCTGGATGGAGATGATGGCTTCCCGGTCCCGGCCGGACTGCTCCGCGATCCGCCACAGCGCGTGCAACCCGCCGATGCGCACATCCAGCTTGTCACTGCCGAGCTGGTCGACGGCCCGGCTGAACCGGTCGGTGACATAGCCTTCCTGAGTGGCACGCAACCCGTCCTGGCTCACCCGCAGTTGCCGCCAGGTGGCGTACGCGCCGAAGAGCACGACCAGTCCGCCGACCACCTGAAGAAGCGTCGTACGGACATCGTTGACCGCCTTCAGCCGATCCTGCGCGGCGACGCTCGCCCCGGCGAGATCGTGGTCGACCACCACACCCGGCAGCACGACGAACACCGCCCCCAGAACGACCAGCCCCACCGCCCCGCCCAACAGCCCTACGACCACCCGCCGCCCCTGGCCCGGTTCCCCCGTCTCCATGGGGATGAGGCTAGGCGTCGCGCGGAAGGCGATCAAGAGGCGGAAGACGATCAAGAGGAGGGGGCGCGGCCGGCTGCCGGTTCAGGCACCCGGCCAGGTGGCGAGGGCCTGTTCGGCGACCCGGTGCAGGTCCTCACGGCCGGTGCCGCCCGCCGCCTGCACCGAGATGCCCTGGCCGACCGCGGTCAGGTAGCGGGCGAGGCCCTCGGCGTCCGCGTCCGGCGGAAGGTCGCCGTCCGTCTGCGCACGTTCGAAGCGGGCACGCAGGGCGGCGACGCCGGACTCCCGCCGGGAGGCATGTTCGTCTTGGGGCTGCCGGCGTCGGCTCGGGCCGATCGGTTGCGAAACGACTCACCGACCCGAGCGGAATCGATCCTCGCTCGCTTCATCCCGTCAGAGCGAGGGTGAGGGCCGTACGTGTGGCGTGCGGTGCCGTACGGGTGATGCACGCGGCAAGGTCCCATCCGTGTGTCGTGGGGCGCCGGATTCCCTTCACAGCTCCGGGCGATCTGCCCGGGGCATCGGGAAGGGAAGACACCATGCGTAAACGTGTGATGGCTGCTTCGGCTGTCGTCCTCGCGGCCTCCTGTGCGGCTCCTGTGCTCGCGTTCGCCGACGCCCCGGCCGCATCCGGGGGGCGCGGGCTGACCGCGATCGGCCTGACGGGGGATCAGCGGCTGGTCGAGTTCGATGTCGACCGGCCTGCCGGGGCCCGGTCGCTGGGCAAGGTCTCCGGACTGGCCGGGGATCGCAGGCTCGTGGGGATCGACTTCCGTGTGCAGAACGGAAAGCTGTACGGCGTCGGTGACAGAGGAGGCATCTACACCCTGGATGCCCGTGCGAAGGCGTGGAAGGTCTCGCAGCTCACCGTGACGCTTTCGGGTACCGCGTTCGGGGTGGACTTCAACCCGGCCGCAAACCGCCTACGGGTCGTCTCCGACACCGGGCAGAACCTGCGGCACAACATCGACGATTCCGCGGCCCCGCTGACCACCACCGTCGATGGCGCGCTCACCAATCCGACGATGCCGCCGTCCACCGCGCGCGGTGTGACCGGTGCCGCCTACACCAACAACGACCTCAGCACGACGACGGCGACGACTCTGTTCGACCTCGACACGCTGACCGACCGGATCTCGCTGCAGTCCCCGGCCAACGCCGGCACCCTGGCGCCCACCGGGAACCTCGGTGTCGACGCGGCCCCGGACGCCGGGTTCGACATCTACTACGACCGGACCACCGGCATGAACCAGGGATTCGCCACCCTCGGCACGGCCGGCGCCTTCCGCCTCTACGGGGTGAACCTGTTGACCGGAAGGGCAGCGGACAAGGGCGCCTTCCCGAAGAAGTACCAGGTCACCGACCTGGCCCTGCCGATCGACCAGACGTAACCGCACCAAGCGGCAAGGGGGGAGGGGAAGGGGTCCCGCGGGAGCTGTCTCCCGCGGGCTTCCTGGCTGGTGTCGACAGACGCCCCCGATATTCCTTCGCCGCCTGGGCATCGTGGAGCTGGAGGGGATGGGCGGGGGCCGTCGGCGGCGGGCTGCGGGCGTCGGCCACGAGTTGCCTCCGCCCGAGGAAGGCAAGATGGGGTAATCCGTTGCGGAATGCTCGGCGGATTGGTGCGAAATCCCATTTCACCTGATCAGGTATCGGACCAATCCACCCTGGGGCGCAGAACCGGATTTCCCGTGTGAGGGACGAAGAGAAGGATCTGCGCGTACGGCCGGGCCGACCGCGTCTGGCGCTCGGGGCGTTGAGCGGGGTGCTGGCCGGCTTCACCGCGCTGGCGGTGGCCGAACTGGCCGCGTCCGCGGTGCGTCCGCAGTCACGTCCCGTCATCGCGGTGGGTGGTGCGTCCATCGACGTGACTCCGGCGTCGGTCAAGGACTGGGCGATCCGTCACTTCGGTACCGACGACAAGCTCGTGCTTCAGCTCGGCATCCTTGCCGTGCTGACCCTGCTGGCCATGGTGCTGGGCGTACTGGAGGTGCGGTTCCGTCGGGCCGGAGTCGCCGGCGTCCTCGTCCTCGGGGCTGTCGGGGCAGCGGCCGCCGCCGGCCGGCCCGACTCCACGGGTCTCGCCGACACGCTCCCCTCGCTCGCGGGGGCTCTTGCAGGAGCTCTGCTTCTCCATGTCCTGGCGGGCCGACTGACCGCCGTGAGGCGGTCGCCGGAGTACGGGCACGAGGCGGGGGTGGTATCCGGGGAAGGGGGAGCAGAGTCGGCCGTGTCCGGCGGGTGGGACCGGCGGGGGTTCGTCCTCGCGGCCACGTCCGCCGCGGCGGCCTCGGCCGTGGCGGGTGCTGCCGGCCGGGTACGGAACGTCTCGGGTGACCAGGACGCGGTCACCTCCCGTGACGAGGTGGTGCTGCCGCGACCGGGGTCACCGGCCCAGCCGGTACCGAGGAGGGCCGCACTGCGCGTCCCGGGGATCAGCCCCTTCGTCACACCGAACGACAAGTTCTACCGCGTGGACACCGCGCTGGTGGTGCCCATGGTGGACGCCACCACTTGGCGTCTGCGCATCCACGGCAAGGGTGTACGCCGGGCGGCCACGTACTCCTTCGGCGATCTGCTGGGCAGGGAACTGATCGAGCGGGACATCACTCTGGCCTGTGTCTCCAACGAGGTCGGCGGCCCCTACGTGGGCAACGCCCGTTGGACCGGAGTGCGGCTCGCCGACCTGCTGGCCGAGTGCGGTGTGCGACCCCCGTCCCGGGGAGGCCCCGCGGATCAGTTGGTGGCGCGTTCCGTGGACGGTATGACGATCGGCAGCCCCGTCGACGACCTCATGGACGGCCGCGACGCACTGCTCGCGCTCGGCATGAACGGGGAGCCGCTGCCCTTCGCACACGGTTTCCCGGTGCGGATGGTGGTTCCGGGCCTGTACGGCTTCGTCTCGGCCTGCAAGTGGATCGAGGACATCGAGCTCACCACCTTCGATGCCTACGACCCCTACTGGGTCAAGCGCGGCTGGGCCCGCAGGGCCCCGATCAAGACCCAGTCACGTATCGACACCCCCAAGCCCTTCGCCCGGCCGAAGGCCGGCACGGTGATGGTCGCCGGGGTCGCCTGGGCTCAGCATCGGGGCATCGACAAGGTCGAGGTACGGGTCGACGACGGGCCCTGGCAGCAGACACAACTGGCCGCAGAGGACACCCGGGACACCTGGCGGCAGTGGTCTCTGCCCTGGCAGGCGACTCGAGGCAGCCACACCCTCACCGTACGGGCCACCGACCGCACCGGCACCCTCCAGACCGGCCGACGCACACGCACCATCCCCGACGGCGCCGACGGATGGCATTCCGTCGTCGTGACCGTCGACTGACCACCCTTCCACGCCGAGGGCCCCGTGCTCTTCGCGAACCATCTGTCCGACACCCCTCGAACGCAGCCGCATCGTGCTGCGCCTTCCCACTGGAGAACATGATGAACACCCGTATCCGTCGCACCGTCGGCCTGCTTGCCACTGCCGCTGTCCTGCCCCTGGCACTGACCGCCTGTGCGAGCGGCAGCGGTGATTCGGCCACGTCCGCCTCCTCGAGCAAGGCGTCGGCCCCGGCCACCCGGGACAGCGACGACATGGGCGGCTCAGGCAGCGGCGCGAGCGGTATGGACCGGCCGTTCGGGGCGGCCTGCTCCGCGGTGCCGAAGAGCGGTGCCGGCTCCTTCGACGGCATGGCCCAGGACCCGGTCGCCAGCGCCGCCTCCAACAATCCCGCCCTCTCTACCCTGGTGGCGGCCGTGCAGAAGGCCGGCCTGGTCGACACCCTCAACAATGCCCAGGGCATCACGGTGTTCGCGCCGACCGACGAAGCCTTCGCCAAGATCCCGAAGGCGACTCTGGACAAGGTCCTGGCCGACAAGGCCGAGCTGACGAAGATCCTCAGCTACCACGTGGTGGGCCAGAAGCTGACCCCGAAGGACCTGGAGAACGGTTCGTTCGACACGCTGGAGAAGTCGCGGGTGACGACGTCCGGTTCGGGCGACTCCTACACCGTCAACGACTCCGCCAGGGTCGTGTGCGGCAACGTGAAGACCGCCAACGCCAACGTCTACATCATCGACACCGTTCTCATGCCCTCGAGCTGACACCTGCGGTCCGAGGACGCCCGGGCCACAGGCCGGCCCCGTTGAAAGGCGACCTCGCCGCCAGGCCATGAGCCTGCTGCCGAGAGGCGGAAGAGGGCAACGTCCGTGAAGCTCCCGGCTGGAACACGTACGTGACAGGTGGCAGCGGCCTTCCCCCGCTGCCACCACGCTCAAGCAGGCGAATCACGTGGAGGGGAGTCCGCCTGCCGTCGGACTCCCCTCCCACCTGCACGCCTCTAGGCCGGCACGCCGAGCAGGACGATCGGTGCCGAGGTGGGCTGCTCCGATCCGCCGGCCGGCTCCACCGTGATACCGATGCCCGAGGCACCGCCGACCGTGCCCTGAAGGAGCACGGCTTGGTCGCTGCGACCCGGATCCATCAGCCCGGCGGAGCGCATCTTCCCGCCCTCGGCGAACCACAGTTGGTACACCGCGCCCGGCGGCGGCGGTGCCACTCCGGAGGCCACGAAGACGGCCCGGTCACGGTCGGCGGAAACCACCAGCGTGCCCGCACCGCCGGCCACCTTCGCCGAACGCGACCTGGCATCGGGTGCGGCCAGCACCACCGCCATGTCATCGGCGAGCCGCTCCGCCCGCGCCGACCGGTCCTGAGCGTCTTGGGCGCGCTCGTACTGCCACAAGGCGCCGACGCCGAAGGCGGCAGTGGCGGCCACGGAGGCAGCCAGTACCCACCACCCTGTGGCGCGCCCGAGCCGCGCTCCACGGCGTAGCCGCTCCGACGCCGCAACACCGGGCGACATCTGCCGTACGGAGGTGATGCGTTGCAGAACCCGGTCGCGCATGGCAGGGCGCGTGCGCACTGTGGAGGCGAGTGCCAGACGACCCGCAGTGGCCGCGAACTCCGCGGCCTCCTGACCGCAAGCGTCACAGGAAGTCAGGTGACGCTCGAAAGCGGCCAGTTCCTCGTCGTCCAGCGCGTCCACCGCGTAGGCGCCGGTCAGCGCGTGCAGATCGGTCGTGGTCGTCATGCGGTCACCCCCAGGCAGTCACGGAGCCGGATGAGTCCGTCGCGCAACCGCGTCTTGACGGTCCCGACCGGTACTGCCAGAGCCTCAGCGACCTCTCGGTACGTCAGGCCCCGGTAGTACGCGAGAGTGACCGACTGTCGCTGCAACTCGGTCAGGGTGCGCAGGCAGCGTCGTACCTGCTCCCGCTCCAGCCGGGTCTCGACCTCCTCGGTCACCTCGTCGTACGCGGGCTGATGATCGAGCAGAGCGGCCTTGGTGTCACGGGCCGCCGCGGCCTCCACCGACCTCACCCGGTCCACGGCCCGCCGGTGAGCGAGGGTGAGGATCCAGTTGATCACTGTGCCCCGCTCGGGCCGGTAACGCGGGGCTGTGCGCCAGACCTCCACGAGCACGTCCTGCGCCACTTCTTCCGATTGCGCCTGGTCACGTAGAACGGCCCGTGCAACCCCGAGGACAGAACCAGCTACGGCGTCGTAGAGCGCGGCGAAGGCTTCCTGATCACCCAGCGCCACCTCGTGCAGCAGACGCTGCAAGTCAGGTTTCACAGACACCCTGGTGCCGATATGTACTGGTTCCTTCACAATGACCCCTCTTCCGCATGTGTGACAGTCCGGCGCATCCGTGCGTAATCCGGGGCCGCACGGGCTGCGGATTGGTCGCATGCGAAAGGCGGGCACCTCAGGACATTTCTCAGACCCGGAAGGGTGTTCGCAGGGGACACCTGCCGAGGCGAGTCACGCCGCACACTCCTCGGTGCGGGACAGGGTCACTGCGTCGCCGCGCATCAGGGTGGGGTCGACGTTGCTATGACGGGCAGGCGGTGGAGCGGGTCGTACGGCATCGAGTGTCAGCCTCCGGGACGCAACAGCCCGCGCTCGTACGCCTTCGCCAGCCGCTGAGGAACCAGGTGGGACACGCCGTCCACGATGACCGGCACGAGCTGCGGCGTCGTGGCCTTCCACTGGGCGCGACGGTGACGGGTGTTGCTGCGGGACATCTTGCGTTTGGGTACGGCCATGAGGACCTCCGGAGTGGGTGGGTTACGGAGGACGCTACATGAAAACGATTCCCATTACGAGTCATGGTGCCCGAGGGCGGGCTCACTCGCCCGACGTCTGCCCCCGCCGCGGCACCTGGGACGACATCGCCGCCGCGGCCTCCGCCTTGGCGTCGCTCACCGCGGCGGCGGCCTGCTTCCCGGCCTCGTCGGCGGCGGCCGCGGCGTCGAGTGAAACTGTCGATCCCGCCTCGAGCTCCGGAACCCCGCTCTCCTGCGAGGCGTCGTCGGCAGGAGCCGCTTCGTCAGGCTGCCCGGGCGTGGGCGGAGCCGCCGTCGCCTGATCACCGAACGCGCGGGTGACGGTCCGCACCGCCTCGGTCAGCTCCCCCGGGATCACCCAGAACGTGTTGTTGTCGCTGCTCGCCAGATGGGGGAGCGTCTCGAGGTACTTGTAGGCCAGCACCTTCGGGTCGGCGTTGTTGCGATGGACGGCCTGGAAGACCAGCTCCACCGCCTTGGCCTCGCCGTCCGCGCGAAGGATCATGGCCTGTTGCGTGCCCTGCGCCTCCAGGATGTCCTTCTGCTTCGTGCCCTCCGCAGTGAGGATCTTGGCTTGCCGTTCCCCTTCGGCGTGCAGGATGGCCGCGCGCTTGTCGCGCTCGGCCCGCATCTGCTTCTCCATCGCCTCCTTGATGGTGGCCGGAGGATCGATGGCCTTGATCTCGACGCGGTTGACCCGGATGCCCCACTTGCCCGTGGCGTCGTCGAGGACGGCCCGGAGCCGGGAGTTGATCTCCTCGCGCGAGGTGAGCGTCTCCTCCAGGTCCATGCTGCCGATGACGTTGCGCAACGTGGTCACGGTGAGCTGATCGATCGCCTGGAGGTAGTCGGCGACCTCGTAGGCCGCGGCCCGTGGGTCGGTGATCTGGTAGTAGAGCACGGTGTCGATGTTCACCACGAGGTTGTCCTCGGTGATCACCGGCCTGGGGTCGGACGAATAGACCTGCTCGCGCACGTCGAGCTTGGTGTTGACGCGGTCCGCGAGCGGTACGACGACGTTCAGGCCGGGTTGTAGCGTCCGGCGGTACCGGCCGAACCGCTCGATGTTGTAGCGCCGCGCCTGCGGGACGATCCGCACGGCGGACGCCACGAGGACGACCACGACGAGGGCCACCACGAGAAGAGGGACGACAAGTGGATCCACAATGCCTCCGTTGCTGTGCGTTCAGCCCTTCACGGAAGGAGTTCCCGGGGGTAGACGATGGCCGTGGCACCGTCGATCTCCATGACATCGACGAACGCTCCCACGGGGATCACCAGGCTCTCGTCGAGGGCGCGGGCGGACCATTCCTCTCCGGAGAGCTTGATCAGGCCGTGGGTCGCGGTCACCTCCTGCATGACCTCGGCCCGCCTGCCGATCAGCGCGTCGGTGCCCTCGCGGATGAGGGGCTGCCGCGCCATGTGGCGCAGCGCCACGGGACGGACGAGAAGGAGCCCCGCCGCCGTCACCGCACCGAAGGCGGCGATCTGGCCGGCGGCGCCGATGCCCGCACCGGCGACCACGGCGGCCACCAGGGCGGCGCCCGCCAGCAACCCGAAGACCAAGGTCAGGGTGAAGAACTCCGCGGCACCCAGTACCCCGGCGGCGAGCAGCCATACGAACCAAGGCATCGGATCGCCCACCTTGAAGAGGTTTCCACCAGGCTACCTTCGGTGACGCCGGGCAGAACAGACGCGGGAGCGGGGATACTTGCCCATCGAAGGGCTTGCCCTGACCGGCGGGGTACCCGCGGGCGGACGAACGGCCGAGCCGACGGCACCGGGCTGCGTCATGGCTCCTCCTCCCGAGAGTCGACGGATCCCGAGAGTCGACGGATCCGTGAGTCGACGGATCGACGGACAGGGTCCATGCCAGCGTCACACACGGCCTGACGGCACCGCCATCGGGGCCGACACCCACTTCCACCGACCCTTTGCCAATCGCCCCACGCCCCACGCTGCCCTGCGGCCACCCGCCCTGCGCCCCCACGCTGCCCCGCGGCCACCCCACCCCCGTCAGCCCGCCGCCCGCGCGAGGCCGTCGAGGACGAGATCCAGACCGAACTCGAACTCGTCGCTGTAGGCGTACCCGGGCCGCAGCACGTGAGCGGTCGCGATCTCGGTCAGGTACGGATACTCGCCGTCACCGAATCCGCTCATGATGGACTCCGCCACTTCGGCGGTCTCGGCCGGGGTGTCGAAGGGCAGGGTCTTCTCCTGGAGGGCGAACCCGTAGATGTAGCTGTCGAGGACGGAGACGGCGTGGGCCGTCAGGGCGAGGGAGAGCCCGCCCTGACGCAGGCAGCCGAGAACGGCGTCGTGGTGACGCAGGGTGGCCGGTCCCGGCGTGGACCGGGACTCCATCATCCCGATCGCCCAGCGGTGGCGGGACAACACCTGGCGCATGGAAAGCGCCCGTTGCCGCATCGCCGGTCTCCAGCCGTCGTCCGGCGAGGGCAGTTCGACCTCGGCGAAGACGAGATCGACCATCCCGTCCAGCAGGTCGTCCTTGTTGGCCACGTGGTTGTACAAGGACATCGCCTCGACCCCGACGGCCTCACCCAGCTTGCGCATGCTGAGCGTCTCCAGTCCGCCGGTGTCGGCGAGTTCGACCGCGGCGCGCAGGACCCGCTGCCGGGTGAGCGTCTCGCGGGCCTGCTGCGGGCCGGTTCGACGGGGCACGGTGAACGGTCACTTCCTCTCGTGGTCTGCCAGCGTTGACGAGCTTACGCCGTAAGTGCTGTACTTACGGCGTAAGCAGGTACTTACGCTGTAAGGGACCGAAAACGAAACGGGGAGCAGCGACGATGCGGAACACGAACGAGCCCGTCGCAACCGACGGCGGGACGACGACCATGGCCGCCGTCGTGCAGGACCGGTACGGCGCAGAGCCGGAAGCCGTGCTGCGCCCGGCGCGCCTCGCCCGCCCCGGCATCGGGCCGGACGACGTACTGGTGCGGGTGCGCGCCTCCAGCGTGGACCGGGGGACCTGGCACCTGATGGCCGGTCTGCCGTACGCCGTCCGACCCGTGAGCGGGCTGCGCAGGCCGAGGCTCCCCAACCCCGGCCGCAACATCGCCGGCGTCGTCGAAGCGGTCGGCCGCGACGTGACCGGGTTCGCGCCCGGCGACGAGGTCTACGGCACGGCGGCCTCCGCGTTCGCCGAGTACGCCGCCGCCCGTCCCGACAGGATCGCTCCCAAGCCGGCCGGACTCACCTTCGAAGAGGCGGCGACGGTCCCCGTGAGCGGGCTCACCGCACTCCAGGCGGTGCGCGACAAGGGCCGGATCCGGGCGGGCCAGCAGGTCCTGATCACGGGCGCCGCCGGCGGCGTCGGCGCCTTCGCGGTCCAGCTCGCCCACTCCTACGGCGCCCAGGTCACCGCCGTCGCGAGCACCTCCAAGCTCGACGCCGTGCGGGCCCTGGGCGCCGACCACGTGAGCGACTACACGCGCGAGGACTTCCTCGCCGGACCCCGCCGCTACGACGTCATCATCGACATCGCGGGCAACCGCGGCCTGCGGGATCTACGCCGGTCCCTGACGCCCCGTGGCCGACTGATCATCACCGGCGGCGAGACGAACGGCCGCTGGCTCGGCGGCACCGACCGCCAGCTCCGCGCCCAGATGCTGTCACCGTTCACCGGCCAGCACCTGGGTACGTTCATCTCCTCCGAGCACGCCGACGGGCTGCGCGACCTGACCGCCCTCATCGACGCGGGCACCCTCCGCCCGGTGGTGGACCGCGTCTATCCGCTCGCCGAGACCGCCGCAGCCGTCCGACACCTCCTCGACGGCCGCGTGATCGGCAAACTGGCGCTCACCCTGCCTGCCGAGTAACGCCGTACGGCGACCCGACCACCACGCCGCCGACCTGCGGCAGCTCCGCCCCGGCCGGGGCGGCCCCCGTCAGGACGCCGATCCGTCCTGTGGGTTGGTGTCATGGCCGCCGCATTCCTCGGTCATCGCGGCCAGGACGGTGGTGTCGTCGCGGTCCCAGTCCGTGCCGTGGTCCTCGGCGACCCGGTAGAGAAGGTCGACCACGTCACGTGGGCCGGTCCCGTCGCGGGCCACGGCGTCGGTGACCGCCTCCCGGCCGAGCATGGCCCCTGTGCCGTTGCGGGCTTCGGTGAGACCGTCGGTGGCCAGTACGACCAGGTCGCCGGGGTCGAGCGGGCAGGACTGCACGTCCCACATGCCGTCGGGGTCGGTGATGAACGGGCCGATGACCGGTCCGGTGGGTCCGAGTTCCTCGACGGTGCCGTCGGCACGGCGGAGCAGGGCGATCTCATGACCGGCGTTCAGCCAGGCGAGGCGGCCGGTGCCGGGGTCGAGGACGGCGATGACGAGGGTGGTGAAGCGTTCGTCCTCGGGTTCGATCACGGTCCAGGCGGCGGCCGCCGCGGTGCGGGGGTCGGGGTCGAGGCGGAGGACGGCGAGGACGGCGCTCTTGATCTGGACCGCGAGCAGACCGGCATCGGTGCCGTGGCCGGCGACATCGCCCTGGAGAAGGACGGTGGTGCCGTCGGGCAGGGCGAGGGTGCCGAGGAAGTCACCCGCGATGACGCCCTCGGCCGTGTGGATGCTGCCGTGGACGGCCACGCCCGGGCCGGGGGAGTGCTGGGCGTTCAGGATGCGGCGCAGCCCGTCGGAGGCGGCGGCGTCGGTGCGCAGGGCCTCGCGGTCCTTGTCGGCCTGGTGCTGGGACCTCTTCAGGATCAGAAGGGTGCGTTCGGCCTGGCCGAGCACCCCGCCGAGCCACGGGGTCGGGCGGTGGGCGATGCGGGTGTCGGGGGCGGTACCGCTGGCGGTACGTCCGAGATGGGATTCGAGGTCGGCGAGCGGCATGACGATTCTGCGCCACACCGCGAAGGCCAGACCGCCCAGGATGAACAGGAGGGCGGTGACGCAGACCATCTGGAGGGTGAGCAGGGCCTTCTGGGCGGTGACAGCGTCCTCGCGGTCCTTCGCCTTGTGCGCGTCGAGGGCGGCGGCCAGGACGTCGGCGGCGGCGAGGAGGGGATGGAGGCCGGTGTCGGGCCGGGCGAGCCAGTCGGTGAGCGCGGCGCTGAGCGCTGAGCTCTCCGCTGTCAGACCGAGCGGGCGGGCATCGGCGTCGATGTCCTCGGCCAGAGCCCTGACGCGGATCGCGTACGGGGCCTGCACCGGTCTTCTGGTGGCGGCGGAGGAGGCGTGCTCGGTCTCCTCGTCAACGGTGTGGATGGTGGAGAACAGCGCGCCCACGTTGCGGCTGGCGCTGTCGGCATGACCGCCGGTCATCGCGCTGCCGGTGTAGACCCGGAACGCGAGCGCGACGTCCAGCACGGTCAGCGCCACCGCCACGATCACGGCGGCCACCAGCGCCGCTCCGGCAGAGCGGAAGACGGAACGTCTCTTGGTCACGCCGATCTCCGATCCACTGACTCCGGGTGTCAGCCCTGGCGGGGGCTGAGAGCGCCCCGGTGGCCTGGATCAGCAGGTGGGACGTCTCGAACAGCCACTCACGTGACCTGTGCATCAGCGGTCTCCTGACCTGGACCGTGATCAACAGGCCCAGCGTGACGGCCAGCCGGCGCAACTGCTCATGATTAGTCCGGAAGCGGCATGTTTCGTACGATCGCACCGATTGGCCCCGGATCTTGCCGGAGGACAACCCGCTCCAGAACACACCAGGGTCGCGGCTCTTCTCTCCCCTGTCCGGGCCTGCCACCTTCAGCAGGTCAGGTCAGGTCACCAGGCCGTGGCGGTAGGCGAAGACCACCGCCTGCACCCGGTCGCGGAGGTCGAGCTTGGTCAGGATGCGGGAGACGAACGTCTTGACGGTCTCCGGGCTGATCACCAGCTCCACGGCGATCTCGCCGTTGGAGAGGCCGTCCGCGATGAGCCGCAGGACCTCCAGCTCGCGCGGCGTGAGCGGAAGGTCGCGCACGGCGTGCCGCGCGGGCCGGATACGGGCGGCGTAACGGCCCACCAGACGGCGGGTCACGTCGGGGTCGAGCAGCGCCTGACCGAGGGCCACGGTCCGGATGCCGTGCAGCAGCCGGTCCGGTGGCGCGTCCTTCAGCAGGAAGCCGCTCGCTCCGGCGCGCAGGGCCTCGTAGACGTACTCGTCGAGGTTGAACGTCGTCACCACGAGCACCTTCACGGGGTCGGCCACGCCGGCGCCGGCCAGCAGCCGGGTCGCCTCGATGCCGTCGAGCACCGGCATGCGGACGTCCATCACCACGACGTCCGGGCGCAGTTCGCCCGCCAGGTTTACCGCGGTCCGGCCGTCCCCGCACTGCCCCGCCACCTCCAGGTCGGGCTGGGCGTCGATGATCGTCGCCAGCCCGGCGCGGATCATCACCTGGTCGTCGCAGACGAGGACCCGGACCGGCGCCGTCACGACGCGTTGCCCGCGGGGATCCGGGCGTGGACGACGAAGCCGCCGTCCGCCGGGCGCCGGGTGCTGAAGTCGCCACCGAGGACGTCCACCCGCTCCCTCAGACCGGCCAGCCCGCGCCCGCTTCCCCCGGGGGACGCGGCCCCCGTGCCGGAACCGTCCGTGCCCACCTCCACCGTGATCTCCGTCTCGCCGTGGCGCACCAGGACCGAGGTCCGGGCGCCGTGGTCGTACTTGAGCGCGTTGGTCAGGGCCTCCTGCACCACGCGGTAGGCGACGAGGTCGGAACTGCCGGTCGACGCCGCCGGTGTGCCCTCCTCGGTGAACTCCACCGGCTGCCCGGCCCGGCGCGTCTGCTCCACGAGCGTGAGGACGCGGCCGACGGCCGGTGTCCTCGGCTCGCCCGTACCGTGGTCGGGGTTGAGCAGGTCGAGGAGGTGCCGCAGATCGGTGATGGCCCGGCGGCCGGTGTCGCTGACGGCGGCCAGCGTCGCGTCGAGGCGTTCGGGCGCGGCGGTCAGATAGCGGGCGGCCTCCGACTGCACGACCATCGCGGTCACATGGTGGGTGACGACGTCGTGGAGTTCGCGGGCGATGCGGGTGCGTTCGGCGGTGCGGGCGTCCTCCGCGGCCCGGCCGCGGCGTTCGGCCTCCGCGGCGCGCGCGGAGCGCATCCAGGCGCCGATGCCCCAGGCCAGGGCCAACGCCAGGTAGAACGTCACGAATTCGGCGACGGGTTCGTCCGAACCGCGGCGGTACAGCCCGGCGGACAGAGCCACGAACGCCAGGGTGGCGGCGGCCGGGACCGCGCGCCGGTACCGCTCCAGGAAAGAGCCGGTGCTCAACAGCGCGATGGGCAGGGCCGTGCCCGCGAACAGGTGGTAGCCGCGGAGCTGGTCGAGGGCGAAACCCAGCGACACCAGGGCCAGACAGACGGCCGGCCACCGGCGCCGCAGGGCGAGCGGAAGGCACTGGAGCACGGCGGCCACCACGGCCAGGGCGTCGGCGGGCCGGGTCGGCAGACCGCCGATCTCCGTGCCGTTGCCCCGCAGCCCCGGCAGCACCGAGGCGGCCAGCAGCAGCACCCCGAGGGGAAGGTCCCGAACGGTGACGTCCAGCCGGCGCCACAGCTCCGGGACCCGTCCGCGAACGCTCATCGGGGCAGTGTAGCGGGGGACTTGACACCCGCGGCACGCCGAGCGCCGAAGGGCACGACGGTCCCGCGGCGGTGCGCCAGCCACAGGAAGACGAGGGTCAGCAGCACCCCGAACCCGATCGCGTACACGCTGCCCTCGGGTCCGAAGTCGCCCCCGGTGAGCAGCTTCGGGCCGGACGTCGCGGCGTCCAGCAGTCCCTGGCTGGTGCCGTTGCCGGAGACCTCCGTGCTGAAGACGCCGGCCGCGGCGAAGTTCCAGCCGAAGTGCACGCCGATGGTCAGCCACAGGCTGCGGGTCGCGGCGTACGCGGCGGCGAGCATGAAGCCCGCCTCGACGGCGATGGCCAGGGCGCCCCACAGGGTGGCGTGCTCGTTGAACAGATGCGAGAGCCCGAACACCAGGCCGGTCAGCGCGAGCGCGAGATAGGTACCGATGTGCTCCTCGACGACGCGGAACAGGACGCCGCGGAAGACCACCTCCTCCGTCGCGGCCGCCGCGGCCATGAAGCCGACCAGGCCGATCGCGCCCGGAACCGAGCCCAGGCCGTCGACCTCGTAGTGCCCGGAGGCGGAGAGGTTCACGATGACGGCCCCGAACATCCCGGCGCCGATCAGCGTTCCCCAGCCCGCCCTGGCGGCGGCGCCCTCGCGGGCCACGTCCGAGGCGGGCCGGCGCTCGGTGCGCCGTACCACCCACGCGTACACGATCACCACGAGCGCGGCGGCCGTGAGGCCGACGACCAGGGTGAGCCAGTCGTTGTCCTTCACCGCGTCGACGGCGACACCACCGGCCGCGTAGGCCGCCAGGACGGCCAGGAACTGCTTGACGAACCGCATCGGGACTCCTTGCGACGGACCCGCGGCCGGAGTGCCGCGGGCTGCCCAGGACGCTACGGATCCGGGAGCCCGAGATCGTCACCTCCCGGAGGACACCTCGGTGTAGCTCGCTCGGGGGACAGGCCACGGTGCGCGGACGGTGCTCGCGTCAGTGGTCGGCCGCCAACTCAGCGATCAGCCGGGCGAGTTCGGCGGGCTTGGAGAACATCGGCCAGTGACCGGAGTCGAGGTCGGCGAACTCGACCCGCTCGGCCTTGGCGAGTTCCGGCACGTCGCCAGCGGCGATCCACGCGCGGGCCTGCTCCGGCGTGAACTCCGGGCAGACCACCACGACCGGAACCTTGTAGCGGCGCTCGTCCGACAGCCGCACCACGCCCCTGGCCACCCCCTCGGGGACGGGGACGGCATCGGCTTCGAAGCGCCGGCGCAGTTCATCGTCGAGGTCAGCACTGTCCGCACCCTCGAACGGGCCCCAGCCGGGGAAGTGCATGGCGCCGTCGCGCATCTCGAAGAAATCGGCGTACGGATGGCCGTCCTCGTGGGGGAAGCCGCCGATCAGCGCCAGCTCGGCCACCCGTTCCGGACGCGCGTCGGCGGCCATCCAGCCGAGCGAGCAGGCGGCCGAGTGCGCCACCAGCAGGGGCCTTTCCGCCGTCGCGTCGACGGCGGCGAGGACCGCCGCCACCTGCTCGTCGAGCGTGGCGGACGAATTTCCGTCGCCCTGACCCGGAAGGACCACCGGCCGCGGGCGGTGACCGAGTGCCTCAAGCGCCGGTGTCACCTCGTCCCATGCGGTGCCGTCCAGCCAGAGACCACCGATGAGCAGGATGTCCATGGAGAGATCAACTTTCGTCGAGGTGGGAGCCGGAGAGAAAGGGGGGGCAGCCCGGAGCGCGTCGGTCGGACGCGGCCTGCCCGACCGGCCCTGCCCATGCTAGGAGGGGTTCAGGACGATCGGCTTCCTGATTGTCAGGAGGCGGCCTACGCTCTCCGGGTGGAGACCGGAACGAGCCCTACCGCCCGCGCGCTGCGCACCCTCGAGATCCTGCGGACCCGCCCCGGTACGACGTCGGAGCAGCTCGCGGAGCGCCTCGGGGTGACCGACCGCGCCGCACGCCGCTATGTCGCGATCCTGCGGGAGGCCGGCATTCCCGTGGATTCCGTGCGCGGCCCGTACGGCGGCTACCGGTTGCGGCGCGGGACCACCCTGCCGCCGGTGAGCTTCACCCAGAGCGAGGCGCTCGGCCTGGTCATGGCGGTGCTCGACGGCAGGCCGGCCGCCACCGACCCCGGGGATCTCGTCGGCTCCGCCCTGGGCAAGGTTGTCCACGCCCTCCCCGAGGGGATCGGGCGCCAGGCCGCCGCGCTGCGCGAGCACGCCGCCGCCGCGCCCGATCCGGGTGCGGCCTACGCCGATCCCGCCGTCACGAGCGCCCTGGTGGACGCGATCGCCTCCAGACGGCGGGTGCTGATCACCTATCGGAGCGAGGCCGGCAACGAGTGGCAGACAGAGGTGGACCCGTGGGCGGTGGTCGTACGCCGGGCGCGCTGGTACCTGCTCTGTCACTCCCATCGCGCGGACGCCGTGCGCACCTACCGGATCGACCGGGTGGTGGCGGCCGAGGAGAGCGCGGCCGGGTTCCGGATGCCGGAGGACCTCGACCCGGTCGCGGTGCTGGAGGAGAACCTCGGCACCGGATGGGCCTATCCCACGCGGGTCCTCTTCCACGCACCGGTGGACCGGGTCGCCCCATGGGTCGGACCGTCGATGGGACGGCTCGAACCCGCCGGGGCGGCGGCGGAGCACTGCCTCCTCGTCGGCAGCACCCGCAACCCCACGATGTACGCGGGGGAATGGCTGGCGGCGGTCCCTTTCGCCTTCCGCGTGGAGGGCGGGACGGAGCTTCGGGACGCGGTGGCCGACCTGGCGTCCCGCCTGGGCGCGGCCGTGTCGGATGCGCCTCGTCGGACGGGCGCAAGGTGAGTGAAGGACTGAAGGACACGTCACGTCCCTTCGCGTACGCGCCGGCCGACCCCTCGGCGAAGCCTCGCCCTTCACTTCACGGTGTCGACCTGTCTAGCGAGGGGGAGGAGGGGACTGCGGGGCGGGAGCGGACGCCGCTTCCTGGGCTGCCATGACCTCGTCGCCGTGTTCGAAGGCCCAGGCGCCGACGGCGTCGATGGGCGCGAGCAAGCTCCGCCCCAGAGCGGTGAGCCGGTACTCGACGCGTGAGGGTGCTGTGCGGTGTGCCTGCCGTTCGACCAGTCCGTTGAACTGGAGCCGCCGCAAAGTCTCGGTGAGGACTTTGGAACTGATCCCGCCGATCCGCTCCCGTAGTTCGACAGGGCGCCTGGGGCCGTCGCGCAGGGCCCAGAGCACGACGGCGTTCCAGGTGTTGGAGAGCAGGTCGAAGGCGAGGCGGGCGCGGCAGTCGGCGAGGAAGGCGTCGGTGGTCACGTACTGAATGGTGCCCGACCGGCCCCCTACCGTCGGTGTGAACGGTCGAAGCAGCCGCGGAGAAGGGCCACTTGATGAGAATCGGCGTACTGGGAACGGGCAGCATGGCCGACGCGCTCGCCACCCATTGGGCGCGGGCCGGGCACGAGGTGACCATCGGCGGACGGGACGTACACAAGGCGGAGCGTCTCGCGAGGTGCATCGGAGGCGGCGCGAAGCCTGCCGGCCTGCGCGCGGCGGCCGAGTCGGGGGAGGTGGTACTGGCCGCGCTGCCCTACGGCGCCGGAGCGGACGTGGCACGGGATCTGCGTACGGCCCTGGAGGGCAAGGCGCTGCTCGACTGCTCCAACCCGGTCGGCCCGGGCTTCCGGCTGCTGACGCAAGGGGGCCCCTCAGCCGCGCAGCAACTGGCCGCGGCGGCACCGGGAGCCCACGTGGTCAAGGCGTTCAACCTCTGTCATGAGGACGTATGGCGCATGCGGCCGCCCGTCTTCGACGGCCGACCACTGGCCGTGCCGGTCTGCGGGGACGACGAGACGGCGCTCGAACGGGTACGTGAGTTGGTGCGGAACGTGGGCTGTGAACCGGTGACTGGCGGCGGCCTCGAACGTGCGGGCCTCCTGGAGGCGACCGCCGCGTTGTTCATCGGGCTGTGGGTCGGCGAGGGCGCGGACGCCCAGGCCATCGCGCCTCCGCTGGCATACGCGTCAGGTCCGAGCCACGGTCAGGCGTACTCGGCCACCTGAGCGCGCGGTCGGTGTATTTCCCCGTCACCAGGCGTGGGTGGTGTCGAAGAGAGGGTCGAGTGGTTCGCCCTCGTACCCCACGACGAGGCAGGCTTTGGCCACTGGCCCTCGGGAGAGTGCCTTGAGCCGGGCGAGGGCTGTCGCTTGGGACGGCAGTTCCGTGGGGTCGATGCCAAGTGCCCGGGCCGCGCGGTCGCGTCGTCGGTCGAGGTCGGGCAGGTCGCTGCGGTACTCGTTCTCGATGGCCTCGAGTTGTTCGGGCGTCCGGCCGGGTGCGTCCCGCCACCACGGTGCCACGAGACATAGCCGCACCAGTTCGGGCAGCCCGAGCGCGACGAGACCGGCCTCGCCGTCGAGGCTGACGTACACCACCGGGCGTTCTTCGCCGCCCTCGCCGACGAAACAGAACGCATCTCCGGTGCCGGCCCGCGCGAACTGCTCCAGCCTGTTTCCCGAGGCGAGGCGGACGCCTTCCTCCAGCTCGTGCGAGGCGGGGTCCGTCGCTTCGAGGTCGGCCACGGCCGCAAAGAACGCGATCGCGGCGTTGTCGGTTGCCAGGACTGGCACCAGGGCCCCTGCCCTGTCGGGTCGGTGGGTGGGTTCACTGGCCTCGGTCGGTGCGTTCGGTCCGTCCATCTGGTCACGGTATCCCGGGCTGCTGGCCGCGGTCAGGGGGGAGCCGGGTCGAGCGGTGGGGCCAGGTCTGATGCTGAAGACACGGGAGTTGCGGATCGCCATGCAGTGGACGACTAGCCCATGGAGGGAGCGTTCGCCGTGCCGCATCCGAGTGGCTGTCTCGCGGGCCAGTGTGGGTTCGGCACGCCGCCATTGCTCATGTGGGCCCGCTGCCAGATCGCGTTCCAGTTGAATGGGGTCTCCGGTACGAACCGGTGCCGCTGGCCGCACGGACAGGGCATCAGCACCCACGCGCACCTACGGCACAGCTCGACCCAGCCATGCCCGGTCGAGCTCAGCACCCGCGGTCCCTCGTCCCCGCAAGCCGGGCAGCCGGGCAGATCGGCGCCGTCCAGAAGCGCGTTCTGTCGCCGGACGTACTCGGACAGCCGTAGCGGCGGGTGGCGAAACGGATCTTCGAACCACGCACGCCCCGGGCTCTCCCACCGACTCCGCAGCCACCACGGCCGAGGGTTCGGTACAGCCCGCTGCCCGGCCCGCTTCTCCGCCCGACGCTGCACGGCGTACTCCTCTGCCCGCACGAGCCACAGCACCCGCGCCTCGTGCAGTTCCTCCACCGCCCGCGCCAGCGCCTGCGGGTCCGCCTCTAGCTGTCGGGGGATCGCGGCGCTGAGCGTGAGGTGGTGGTATGTCGCCCGCAGGCCGTAAGGAGCGAAAACGGTGAGGCAGGTGCGCAGCGCGCTGTGCCGCCGCTGGAGGGGGAGCCGGACGTCGTGCACGCGCGCCCGCTGGGTCAGGAAGCTGGTCATTCTGTGAGCTCCAGCTCCAGGTCCAGTGCCCTGGCCAAGGCGTCCGTGACGGCGGCGGCGTGTGTCGGCAGGTGTTGTTCGGCCCAGGTTCGGGCGAGGCTGTGGAAGTTCCGCAAGTCCGTCTGGGCACCGGTGATGAGCGCGCGCACCTGGTCCACAGGTAGTGCGATCACCGGACTGCCGTCCTCCGCGTGGGTGTCGAGAGTCAGCCGGACGGTGTCGCCGACACGTTCGGCCGCCGAGGACGGGTCGTGGCCGAAGTAGGAGCAGCCGGTGCCGTCGAGCACCTCCAGCCAGTCCCGCCACGTCTCCAGGCCGTTGCAGCAGCCCGGTTCGACGAAGACGGTGCCGGTGGCCATGTCGGCCACCCGGAATCCGCCGGCGGCGAACAGGTCGGGCACGGTGAGCAGCCCGTGCAGGAACGCGCCGAGCGGGTCGGTCGGGCACGGCCCGTGCTCCTCCGGCTCGACGTTGTTGCAGTCGGCGATCCGCATGACCGCCGTGCCGACCTCCGCCGGAGTCCGCTTCCCGTCCAGCACGAGGTAGCCGTACGACTCGTGCTCGGCAACCGGCCAGAGTGCGAAGTCGTCGGCAGCGAAGATCTCCAGAACGGGTTGCATCACGATCACACAGGGATGATGCCGGACCCGCTGCGACACTGCGACGGGCTTTCGCTGCCGGGTGGCGGAGGTCTTGTCTTCTTGGGCCGGAGCGGCAAGAGTCTCAATGATCACGCCGGTGTGATCTTCCTGATGAAGAAATGGCAAGCGTCACCAGCCATGTCGAGACCAACGGGTATGGAGGTGAAGGTGCGTATGACGAAGCGAGTCTTCCTGCTGTGCGGCGGCGTGCTCGTCGTTGCCGGGATCGCTGCGGCGGTGTGGTGGAACTGGCTGCGCGCGCCGTATGCCTTGGCCGCTTCGCCCACGGTCGATGTCGCGGTGCGCGCGGAGAAGTCCATTTACCCCGATGTGCAGGAGACGGCTGAGGACGTCGACACTGTCGTCCGGATCTACGTGCAGCGGCTCAAGGCGGGTGACGTCGGGGGTGTGGCGGAGCTTGCCGGGCCCGCTTACAAGGAGCCCGGGCCGACGGCGGCCCAGTACGTACGCGAATACGGCGAAGCCGCGGGCGGACACGTTGACATCACTGTGCTGGAAGGTTCCGTCGACTACTTCAACCCCATCACGGTGACCTACCAGCAGACCGGGCAGCGGCAGGAACTTCTGCTGGTCAAGGACGACGGACACTGGTGGATCGGCCTCGGCGACGGCGACCCGGCAACAGGAGCGTAGCGAGACGTCGCGGTGCCGAGGCGGCGTTCGTCCGCTCTCCTCCGGCGAAATCCTTTGGAGCCCGGCCCCTGGGTCATGCCAAACTGAGGCGCACCAAAGGGGTGTAGCTCAGATGGCCAGAGCGCCGGCCTCCAAAGCCGGATGCCGCAGGTTCGACTCCTGCCACCCCTGCTCTTCACGGTGAACGGGACCTAGGCGACGTCGGGCCGTGTCATCAGTGGTGACCGCAGGTGCAACTCCAGGCCGGGGCCGGTCAGAGGCACGGTGCTCCAGGTCGCCGTGGCGGTCCTCGTCCCGGTGCCGAGGATCAGCCGAACGCGGTGCGGGGCGGTGATGACGTAGAGATTGGCGACGAATGTGCTGCCCTGCCAGGCACCGGCCGCGACGACAGGTCGGCCGAGCGGGGAGCTTTCCCACCAGTCGCCGTGACCCACCTCGATGACGAGGAGCGAGCCGAAGCGTACGAGCCATCCGCCGTCGATGGGCGCGACGATCACCCAGCGCGGCGATCGAACGGTACGACATCCCCGAGGCGGCCGGTGTCGAGAGCGGCCCAACAGGGCACGCTGAGAAGCCATCCGGGCACCGTATCCAAACACCGTTTCGCACCCCAGCGATCAACTGGACGTCCCTGCAACCGAGTTGAGCCCGATATCGACGGCGGGTCGCTCCGCGCGTCCATGGTCAGCCGAAGACGAGCGAGATGATCTCCGGACGGCCGGTGTGGTCACGGCGGCGGCCGAGCTGTCCTGGACCGCCCGTTCCGTGCCCCTGAGTCCCCGCGCTTTGAGCAGGCTCATGACCCGACGCCGACCACGCCGTCGGCAAGATCATTCAGTTGCTGGTGGGGGTGGCGGGGCAGATGGTGGTGGGGGTGAGAGATGTGGACTGGGCGAGGTCGACGGTGACGGCGACGCCGTCGACTCTGAGTACGACGACGCCGTGGCGGGCGGAGAGGACTTCCCCGCACAGCGTGGTGGCGCCCTGTCGGATGATCAGCGCGGGCGGGTCTTTCGGCGGGGCGTACCAGGTGACGCCGACCGCGGTGGCGAGAAGAACGGTGCACAGGCAGGTCAGGATGATGCCGGTGCGCAGGGTGCGGGCGCTGGCGAGTGCTTCGTCGTGGTCCTCGACCTCGAGCGGTGGCCCCGAGGTGTCGTCGGTTGCGGACAGCCGGCGGGCGTAGGGGCGGCCGTGTGCCGCGCGCAGGAGACAGAAGGCTCCGGCTGCGCCCACGGTCAGGGCGGCTGCGAGCAGGATGCCGGCGGTGGCGGACCAGGCAGGGGAGAGTTGTCCGACGTCGTTGCGGCCTTTGATCAGGCTGAAGCCGATGAGTCCGGCGAGGAGTGCGCCGAGGCCGTTGCGCCAGGCGGTGGCGGTCTCGCGTAACCGATCGAGCTCTTGGTCCAGGGCGCGCCGCATCGACCGGGCCCGGCGGACCTGTGCGGGCGTCGGTGGGGGTCCGGGCAGTAGAGGGCCGCTCATCCCTGCGCTCATTCCTGTGTTCCGGCCTGTTTTGCGGGGTGCGGTCGTGGGCGGTTCAGTCGGGGCCGTTTCATGGGTGCGTCGTGGGGAGGAGGAGGCTCCAGTAGGCGCCGCAGCCGGTGTGGCCGTCAGGTGCCCCCTCGTACACGGTCTCGACGGTGCAGTACATGACCACTGCTCGGGTGGGCGCGGGGTCCGCCGCGGTGGTCGTGGCGCGGAAGAGTTCCTTGACGACGGTGAAGTCCATGGGCCGGCCGCAGCGGGGGCAGGGGCCGGCCAGGACGAGGGCGGAGCCGTAGTCGTCCAGGGTGAAGGTGGCGGCGGCGTGCTGGGCGTACTGGGGGTCGGTGCCGTGGTGGTACGGCGGTGGCGGCGGGAGCGGTGTGTTCATGTGGGGCCTCCGGTGCGGTCCCGTCGGTGGTGGGTGTGGGGGGAGGCGGTGGCGGCGTGTCCGGTGTAGGTGAAGGCGCTCCAGTCGGCGAGGGCCGCGAAGGGGCGCGAGGGTGTCGGCGGGTGGGCGGTGGCCGGGGATGCGGGGGAGGGGCCGCGCAGGACGCGCAGGTGCTTGGCCAGTTGGGAGTGGGGGAGGTCCCGTAGCCAAGTCTGGGCGGCGCGCAGTGCTTCGGCCGGGGGTGTGCCGTGGGCCCACCGGTCCACGAAGTCGGTCGTCAGCAGGTGGGCGGCGAGGTCGTTGACGGGCCAGGCGGCGGAGATCACGCCGCGGGCGCCGGCGCCGATGAGGGTGCCGGGCAGGCCCACGGCCTCGTCGGGCAGTTCGCGGCCGGTGACAGAGGTGGCGCAGGCGGACAGGATGACCAGGTCGGGTCCGCCGCGTACGTCGAGCAGGTCGCGTACGGTCAGACGGGCGCCGCCGCCGAGGACGAGCGCGCTGGAGAGGGGATCGGCGGGGTCGGTCTCGGCGTGGCAGGCGAAGTGGGCGAGGCCGCCGTCCTGTCCGAGCCATTCCAGGACCTTCTCGGGTGTGGCGTCGTCGTCCACGAGGAGCAGGGACTGCGGGAAGTGTTCGGCGCAGGTTGTCACTTCCCTTTCTGCGAAGGGGAGTTCGCGCAGGCCGGTGCCGCGTCCGGCGGCCACTCCGAGGTAGCGGGGCGGGCGGGGGACGGTTCCGGCGGGTGGCAGGACGCGCAGGCAGGGCGCGAAGCCGACGGCGTGGTCGTCGAGCAGGAAGCGGTCCGTTTGGAACGGGCCTGCCGGAATCCGGTCTGGCCGGGACGGGTCTGTCCGAGAGCCGTCCGTGTGGTCTGCGTCGGGGGTCTGGCATGCGGTGTGCCAGGGCAGATGGACCAGTTCACCGACAGGGACGAGGGTGAACGGTGTGCCCGGCGCGGGTGCCACCTCGCGCAGGACGTGGTGCCATGCCCACCGGGCGAACGGCTCCAGCGCACCCGCGGCGCCCCGGATCTGTTCCTGTTGGCGGGCGAGGGCTCCGGCGCCGAGGCCGTCGAGGGCGGTGGCCGTCACGGCCCGGCCGGTGACGGTGAAGGCCACCCCGGCTTCCTCGCCCGGGACCAGGTAGACGACCGTGCCGGCGCCCGACCGGCCGCCGGTCACGGCCACGGGAACGGCACCCGTAGGAACGTCGCTCTCAGCATCGTCGTCCGCACCGGCACCGCTTTCGTCCGCACCAGCACCAGCACCAGCACCAGCCCCGGTACCGGGACCAGCACCCACGTCCGCAGGCGTATCCAGCCGCAGCCGCTCGGCCATCAACAGCGCACGGGTGTGTTCCAGCCGACGAACCGCACCGGCCGCGTCACCGGCCCGCCAAGCCGCGGCGGCCACCGCGGCGGGCAAGCCGCGCGAGGTCCGTAGCCAGGTCTCCTTGGCCGTGCGCTCTCCCTGCCCGGCCACCAGGCGGCCCACCGCCAGCGCGGCGAGGTCGAAGGCGGCCACCGCCTCCACGAACCGCCCCAGCCGGGCCTGCCACAGACCCCACTCCATGGCGCCCTCCGCGGCCGCCGCCGGATACCGCGCGCGAGCCGCCTCGTACCCTCGCGCATACAACTCCTCGGCCCGCTCCCGCAGTTCGGGTCCGGCGGTCAGCGCGTGGAGCAGGCGGGTGAGCCCCGCCAGGACGAACGTCGCCGACACCCACGCCCGCGACGCCGCCTCCGCCTCGGCGCGGGCCGCCCGGGCGTGCTCGACGGCCTCCTCGGCGGGCACCGGCGAGGCGAGGTGCTCGGCCTGCGCGCCCAGGGCGAGGGCGAGCCCGATACGCACATCGACGTCGGAACCGGCCTGCGGACCGTCCAGTGCGAGCGCCTCACGCTGGGCGGCCACGGCCCGCGCCAGCTCCCGCACCTCGCCGGTGGCCTCGTAACGGGCCTGGTGGGCGTGGCCGAGGTTGGTCAGAACGGCCCGGCGCTCACTCGGCGCCGCGGGCAGCTCGGCGGCCGCGGTCAGCCGCCGTACGGCCTCGTCCAGGTCGGCGGCAGTGCCCCGCCGTTCATAGCGCTGGTGCAGGGCCACGGCCAGCCCGCTGCGGGCCAGGACAGTATGCGGACCCCCGTCCGGACGGGCCTCGACGGCCTCCCGCCACAGCGTGACGGCCTCGTCCAGGTCACTCATCGCACCCCGCGCGAGGAACCGTTCGTACAGACCCGAGGCGAGATTGCCCGCCGTGCGCGCCCGGTCGGGCAGCCCGCCCGGATCGGCCAGCGCCCGCCGCAGAAGCCCCACCCCCTCGTCCAGCACCGCGGCGGACGACGTCAGCCCCGCCAGCCGCACCAGAGCACTGCCCCAGGCGTCGCGGAACGACGCGGCCACCATGCCGCCCCCCGAGGGCAGATACGGCGCCACCGCCTCCATACGACGACACGCCTCCGCCAACTCCGCCACGCCACCGCCCGCGCCGTGGGCCTGCCGGGCGATCCGTGCCTCGGCCTCGGCAGCCACCGCCGTCACCGCGAGCAGCGAACCCGGCCGCACCGCGTCCGCGGCCTCCTCGGCCATCTCGACCGCGGCATCCAGCAGCGCCGGCTCGTCCACCGCGACGGCGGCCGTCTCCCGCAGCACCACCGCCAGGTTGACCTGCGCCCCGGCACACGCCACCGAACCCCGCCCCAGGACGGCCACGGCGTCCTCCAGGACCGCACGGGCCCGGGCCAGATCACCGGCATCGCCCAGCAGCCGGTAGCGCTCGAAGAGGGCGATGCCCAGGTTCACCGCTCGCGCCGCCGGATCCTCCGCCTGCGCGAGCGGCGCCGACGGGTCCAGCAGCCGGATCACCTCGTCCAGGTCGGCCCGCGACTTCCCCCACACGGCCCGCACCAGCAGGCTGCGCGCCAGCCCCTTCTCCGGCGCCGCGCGCAGTGCGGGATCGTCACCGGCGATCTCCAGCGCCCTCCGGGCCTGCCGCAGTGCCTGAGCCAACAGCCCTTCGTCATGGGCGAGTTCGGCCTGCTCGCGCAGGCACTCACCCAGCACGTCCAAGGCGAAGATCCACGTATGGACCTCCTCGCGATCGTGGCCGTCCGCCTCGACCGGCGGCCGCCCCGCGACCGGCAGCTCCTCCTCCAGCACACCCGTGGCCCCGGCCAGGTCGACGGGATCCCCGGCGGCCAAGAACCGGTCCGCCAGACAGCGCCCCAGATGCGCGGCAGCCATCAGACGCGGCCACGAACCCCGCTCCGCCATCTCCAGCACACCACGGAAGAGAAGGACCGCTTCGTCGACGTCCGCGATCCGCCCGCCGGCGGTGAAACGGGAGTGCAGGGCCACGCCGAGCCGGAACGCCGCGTCCGGCCGGTCCTCGCTGTCGTCGTCCAACTCGCCCAGCGCCGCCGCGAAATGGCGCACGGTGCCCTCGAGATCGCCCAGCCGTTCACAGACCGCCCCGGCCATGGCGTACCACCACTGGCGCTCGTGCGGCGCGAGATCCTCCGGCGGCCCCAGTGCGGCCCGCTCCCGCACGGGACCCAGCACCGCGACGGCGAGTTCAGGGGGCGGGATCCGCAGGTCCATCAACTCCGCCAGCGACAACCGCACTTCGCCCCCCGACGCACCGAACTCGACCGGCCCCAGCCCGTGCACAAGAGCCTACGGCGCCCCGCCGCGCCCGGAGGGGGCGATCACGAAAGCGGACGAGTCACCGAGGGGCCACGACGCCGCCCGTTCCCGGATCGGGCCAAGTAGCCACCAGTGCTTGCCGATCCGGAAAGCGGGGACCACCGATCATCTCGTCGGTGGGCTCACCGTTGAGCCAGCACACCTGCTCGGGTGCGCCGTCGCCGGTGTCGAACAGACAGCACACACCCCCGCTGCCGGCGGCGAGGCCGGTGAACACCTTCCTGACGCCGGCCGACCGCGCGAAGAGCCGGCTCATCCGCGATGTCGCGGCCCAGCACTCCACCGACGAGTAACCGGGATGCAGGAAGGATGCGAACCGGAGTGTCACGTAGACGTACCCGATCCTCACCCGCCCGTCCGCCCCGAGTCCGGGGCCGCTCTCCTGCGCGTACGCGCGCAACGCGTCATCGGCGTCGAACATGAGGGACGTGTCGAGTTCGAGCGTGCCGCTCGTGGAGCAGTCGACGGGCTCGCTCTCGAAATGGGACGTGAACGGCAGGACGATCCGGTCGCCGCCGGGCAGCGTGACCTCAAGGGGCGGCACGGTACGGTCCGGTGGCGCCAGTTCGGCCAGACGGGCCAGCGCCCCGGCGACATCTCCAGGCCGCAGATAGATGTCGTAACCGTAGATCAGCCCCACACGTGCCCCCAGTTCCCGGATCGAACCGCACCCTCTCACAGCGCACGGCGCGAACGCTCACGGGCAGTGGATCACCATGAGCCGGGCCGAGACCGTCGCCAACGGCCTCCTGACCGCCTGCCCGCTGTTCACCGGCCGGCTCGACCTCGACGACTGCCCCGTACATCCTCCGCACGCGCACCTATAGTCGGAATCCAGCCACCGGTAAACGAACTCCTCTGCTGCAAAAGGCACTTCCGTAACGTCCGTGTGCATGACATCTTGCGTCCATCACTTGTTTCGTACGACCCGGCCTGACCACCGGGTCCTCGGAGGACGCATTGATACCCCACAGATCCAGCCGCCCTCGACGTACCCTCGTGCTGGCCGCCACACTCGGCGCGGCGCTCACCTTCGGGGCCCCCGCCGCGCTCGCCGGCACCGACCCCGTCACCCCTTCCGGCTCCGCCGCCCCTGCCCCCGCCCCCGTGCCCGCCCCTGAGGCGGCGCCCGCTGCGCAGAGCGCGGCCTGGGTCGCCGGCACCCGCGCCTACCTCGTGATCACCGCCCCGGGCGACACCACGGCGGTCCGCAACGCGGTGACCGCCAACGGCGGAACCGTCTTCCAGTACTACGACGCGATCGGCGTCATCACCGCCCACTCCGCGTCCGCGTCCTTCGCCGCCACGATGCGCGGTGTGAGCGGGGTCCAGCAGGTCGGCGCCACCCGTACCTCCGACGTCCCGGCGGACGCCTACAACCCGGCGCTGCCCGCCAACCCGGCGCAGTCCACGACCCCTTCGGGTGAGCCGGTCCGCGCCGACATGACCCAGATCAAGGCCGACCAGGCCTGGGCCGTCACCACGGGCTCCGCCTCCGTCAAGGTCGGCATCCTGGACACCGGTGTGGACGACCAGCACCAGGACCTCGCGCCGAACTTCAACGCCGCGGACTCCGCGTCCTGCGCGTACGGCAAGCCGGACACCCGTACGGGCGCCTGGCGCGATGTCGGTACCCACGGCACGCATGTGGCCGGCACGGTCGCGGCCGCCAAGAACGGCAAGGGCGTCATCGGCGTGGCCCCGGGCGTGCGGATCTCCTCGGTCCGCATCGCCGAGCCCGGCAGCTCGCTGTTCTTCGCCGAGAACACCATCTGCGGCTTCATGTGGGCGGGTGACCACGGCTTCAAGGTCACCAACAACAGCTACTACACCGACCCGTGGCAGTTCAACTGCCCGGACAACGTCGACCAGGCCGCGATCATCGAGGGCGTCAGGCGTGCCCAGGAGTACGCGGAGGGCAAGGGCTCGCTCCAGGTCGCGGCGGCCGGGAATTCCAACATCGACCTGGCGAACAAGACCACCGACACCGAGAGCCCGAACGACTCGACGCCGGTGACCCGCACCATCACCAACGCCTGCCTGGACATCCCGACCGAGCTCCCGGGCGTCGTCACGGTCTCGGCGATGGGCACGACCGCGAAGGCCTCGTACTCCAACTACGGCCTGAACGTCATCGACGTCACGGCCCCGGGCGGTGACTCCACCGGCATCTACAGCACGCTGCCGGGCGGCAAGTACGGTTCCAAGAGCGGCACTTCGATGGCCTCGCCACACGTCGCCGGCGTGGCGGCGCTGCTGGCCAGCACCAACCCCGACATCACCCCGGCAGAGCTGCGCGACAAGCTGGCCACCCAGGCCAACGACATCGCCTGCCCGTCGGACAGCCGCTGCAAGGGCACCACGGCCAGGAACGGCTTCTTCGGCGAAGGCCAGGTCGACGCCCTCAAGGCCGTCGGCAGCACCCCGCAGCCCGGCAAGTACTTCGAGAACACGGCGGACTTCGCCATCGGCGACAACACCACGGTGGAGAGCCCGATCACCGTCAGCGGCGTGACCGGCAACGCCCCGGCCACCCTCAAGGTAGGGGTGAACATCGTGCACACCTACATCGGCGACCTGAAGGTCGACCTGATCGCCCCGGACGGCACCGCCTACACGCTCCACAACCGCTCGGGCGGCAGCACCGACAACATCAGCCAGATCTACACCGTCAACGCCTCCTCCGAGTCCGCCGACGGAACCTGGAAACTCCGCGTCAACGACAACGCCCGCGGCGACACCGGCAGGATCGACTCCTGGAACATCACGTTCTGAAGCCGCGCTGGAACACGTCGGCGAGCCGGTCGACGACGACACCACGGTCCCGCTGAGAGGGTCACCGGGGAGCACTGCGACTGCGCCCCGGTGACCTCCGCCGGTTTCTGCAGCGGGAGCGCCGGTGACGGGTCGAGGCGATCGGTGATGAGATCACGAGGCCGTGGCCGACAACGCACTGAGCATGACCGATGCCCTCCCGGTTGCGTCCATCGGGACGTCGCCCGCACAGATGGACGGCCACCGGCTGCTGTTCGAGATGTCAGGTCACGAAGAAGATCAGCACGATGACCGCACCGGGCGGGCGGCTCCGCAGAACGGGTCAGTGTTCGGCTTCTGCTTCAAGCCGCTCGGTCGGTCCGGCGAAGGCCAGATGCAGGGACCGGGAGCTGAGGAGCCACTGGCCTTCGGTCTTGAGGAAGGTGTCCTCGTAGTGGCCGACCTGGGTCGGGGCACGCGGGGGCGCGAATCCGCCGGCGTGTCCGTCGACGCGGTAGGTCGTGAAGTAGGTGGTCGCGGTGGCCGTGGAGTCTGATGTGACGGTGACCAGGATGTTCGTGCATATCCGGCGCGAGAGCCGGTCCGCGGGCCGGCCGGCGAAATACGACCGGAGTGCGTCACGGCCCTCGATGCGGCGGTCGCCTTCCAGCCACTCCCAGTACCCGGCATCGGTGAAGAGATCGGCCACGTCGCCCGGGTCGCCGAGGTCGAGCTTGTGGACGAACTCGACGATGAGGCGTTCGCACGCTCGCTCGGCGAGCAGACGGTCTGTGGGATGCAGTGTTTCGGTAGCCATCTCCATGTCGTATCTGGATGATCAAGGACACCGCAACAGCTTTCTCGTCGCCGCACGGATCCGCGAACGCTTTCATCTGGCAGCGTGGCTACGGTGAACTACTGATCCGTGCCGGTCCGGGATGTCGATTCTCATCGAAATTGATCTCGAAAGGACACTGCGAGTGACTCCCGAACTCGCCTCGAAGCGACCCACCCGGACGGGAGGGAGACGGTTCCGGTGGGGTCTGCGGTCCATGACGGCGGGGGGAGCCAGTCGGTCGGCTGTGTCACTCTCCAGGGATGTCGGCTACCGGGTGTGAAGAACCGGTGGCCGGCCACGTGTCACACCGTGGGGCGGGTCCTTGTTACTGGCCAGGGCCGCAAGTCGGTACCGAGGCGCTGAAGCTGAACCCGTCTGAACCGTCGGGGAGTCGGCGAGGTTGGATGGCTCTGTGGCGAGGCGAGGCGAGGGCGGGGGAGGGAGCGGCGGCCGCTTTTCGGTAGGGCGAAGGGCATCGTTGTGCTCGCGACGTCGGACGGTTGGCGTCACAGTGTTCTCACTCTGGGGGGTGAGACGTTCTGTGGGCGTCTCGCCGATGTTCCGGTTGACGCCGGCCCGGGCGAGGGGCGGGCCGCCGCGGACGGCCATGGTGGTGGGGCTCGCGCGCGACGTCCATGACGTACGCGTCGATGTGACGTGGGATCCGTACCGGGGTCCCGGATCCTGGACCGGCCGGGTCACTGTTGCCGCGTCTCCGCCGAACGCCGGTGGTTGAGACAGGCTGTGAGGCTTGGCCGGGGTACGAGTGGTGTCGGCAGGGTGTGCTGCGCGTTGGCCGTTGCGGCATGGAGGTCTCCGTCCTCGCCTGGGTTGTCACCGCTGGGTCGTCGTATGGATGCCTGTCCTGCTGAATGGCTGCCGCCCTCGGTAGGTTCGGTACAGCAGGGGGGCATGCTGCCTTTGCTGTGTGGTCTTTGTCGTCGTGCACGCCGGTTCGGCGTGCAGGGGCCTGGATGAGGGGCCGAAGAGTCGGTGGAGGAGACGCGAGGCCGGACCGCGCGGCGAAGATCTTGGTCTGTCTGATCTCCCGGCTTGTGGCCCGGTGTGCCCGTCGGGGACCCACCAGGGATGTGCTTCGTCGGGCATCCGCCGGGAGCCGGGCATCCACTGGAGGCGTTGCCCTTGGTCGGCGAGCGGGGGAGTGGCGGGCGAGTCCTGTGTCTGTGGCCGTTCGGAGCGTTCTGGCTTTCCGGCTGTTCAGCCCAGTTGCGCCCGGGCGGGGCGGGGCCGTCGTGCCGGTTGCGGCCGCCGCCCGCGTCTGGGCTGCGGCCAAGGGCGGCGTGGCCAAGGGACGGGCCGTGGGGACCGCGAAGCGTGAGACCGTCGTGCCTTTGCCGCCTGGCGGCGGGTCGCCTTGGTGAACCGGCCGGCACCGGGTTCGACTGCGAGGACCGGGACGGCTCGCGGCGGAATGCGGTAGCGGTCGCGTATCGGCGGACCGAGCCGGCCGTGGCCAGTGCCCGACGCTGCCGGCAAAGATCCGTTCCGCGGGCCGGGTCGGGTCGGCCCTGCACGCAACCCGACGGCCCCGCGGCCCGCGAGGGATACGGCGACGGACCGTGCCGCGGGTGCCTGGGGCGTCGGGCTGTCCCGGGTGCCGTTGCCGGAGACCCGGCCTCGACGGAGAGCGTCACGGGAACACCAATGCCGTGGAACGGGCGACGAACAGGCTCAAGCAGTCCCGGGCCTCCGCCGCGCGGTACGGCAAGCGCGGTTGTGCCTTCCTCGCCCTCGTGGCGCCCGCTCGCGCCGGCCCGTGCGTGCCTCTGCCCGACCTCGAACGGTGGGCGCCAGCCGGCGGCAGCAAGCACTGTTCGTCACAGGCCGGCGGCGATCCTGCAAGACGGCATGCCGGTCCACGTGTTCGACCGGGGTTGTCGCATGCTCGGGCGGACAGTTCCTCGGTGACACTTCTGGTCCCGCCCGCCCCGGGCTCAGGGCGTCCAGGTCAGCGGGCGATCGAGATCGCGAAGGGCGCAAATCCGCTGGAGCGAATGACGT
>NZ_JAANNX010000248.1:0-649 GCF_013363615.1 Streptomyces sp. CAI-85
GTCGTCCTCCTTCTCTTCGGTCTGATGCTCACCCGGGCCCCCATCGGCCGCTCCCCGGACGCGGACTCCGGGAACCGCTGGGCCGCCCTCACAGTTGCCGTCGCCTCGGCAGCCGCCCTGGTCTGGGTGGTCGTCGACGCCTTCCGCACCACCTGGATCGACCTGGACGGGCCGGCCGCCGGCTCCACCGAGGTCACCGGCGCGAGCCTGTTCCAGAACTGGGTCCTCCCCTTCGAGGCCCTCTCCGTCCTTCTCCTCGCCGCACTGGTCGGGGCCATCGTCCTGTCCCGCAAGGCGAAGGCGGAGTGGAACTCTCCCCCTGTGAACTCACGAGACGTCACGGAGAGTTCCCGATCGGTCACGGAAAGTTCAAAGAATTCGCGTGACGAGGAGGGCACCCGCTGATGCACCTCGCCTACCCCGCCGTCCTGGCCGTCCTTCTCTTCTGCGTCGGCGTGTACGGCGTCCTCGCCCGCCGCAACGCGATCCTGGTCCTGATGTCGGTCGAGCTGATGCTCAACGCCGTCAACCTCAACCTCGTCGCCTTCGACGTGTGGCTCAGCCGGGCCGCCGAGGAGACCCTGCACTCCGGCCAGGCCCTCACCCTCTTCACCATCGCCATCGCCGCCGCCGAGATCGGCATCGGCCT
>NZ_JAANNX010000249.1:0-647 GCF_013363615.1 Streptomyces sp. CAI-85
ATCCGCGACGGCAAGGGCGACAGCTTCCGCAAGCGGTACCGGGAGATGGACATCCTGCTGGTGGACGACATCCAGTTCCTGGCGGACAAGGAGTCGACGCAGGAGGAGTTCTTCCACACCTTCAACACGCTCCACAACGCCAACAAGCAGATCGTGCTGTCCAGCGACCGGCCGCCCAAGCAGCTCGTGACGCTGGAGGACCGGCTGCGGAACCGTTTCGAGTGGGGCCTGATCACCGACGTCCAGCCGCCCGAGCTGGAGACGCGCATCGCGATCCTGCGCAAGAAGGCGGTGCAGGAGCAGCTCAACGCCCCGCCGGAGGTGCTGGAGTTCATCGCCTCCCGGATCTCGCGGAACATCCGCGAGCTGGAGGGCGCGCTGATCCGGGTGACGGCGTTCGCCTCGCTCAACCGGCAGCCGGTGGACCTGGGCCTGACGGAGATCGTCCTGAAGGACCTGATCCCCGGCGGCGAGGACTCGGCGCCCGAGATCACCTCCACGGCCATCATGAGCGCCACCGCCGACTACTTCGGCCTCACCGTCGAGGACCTGTGCGGCACTTCGCGCGGGCGGGCGCTGGTGACGGCCCGGCAGATCGCCATGTACCTCTGCCGGGAGCTGACGGACCTGTCGCTGCCGAAGATCGG
>NZ_JAANNX010000250.1:0-638 GCF_013363615.1 Streptomyces sp. CAI-85
GAGTTCGAGGGCAACCTCGACCCGAAGTCGATGCACGGCTCCGGCGACGTCAAGTACCACCTGGGCGCCGAGGGCACCTTCACCGGTCTCGACGGCGAGCAGATCAAGGTCTCCCTGGTCGCGAACCCCTCACACCTGGAGGCGGTGGACCCGGTCCTGGAGGGCGTCGCACGCGCCAAGCAGGACATCATCAACAAGGGCGGCACGGACTTCACCGTCCTGCCGGTGGCCCTGCACGGCGACGCGGCCTTCGCGGGCCAGGGCGTGGTGGCCGAGACCCTGAACATGTCGCAGCTCCGCGGCTACCGCACCGGCGGCACGGTCCACATCGTCATCAACAACCAGGTCGGCTTCACCGCGGCCCCCGAGTCCTCGCGCTCCTCCATGTACGCGACGGACGTGGCCCGCATGATCGAGGCCCCGATCTTCCACGTGAACGGCGACGACCCGGAGGCCGTGGTCCGCGTCGCGCGGCTCGCCTTCGAGTTCCGCCAGGCGTTCAACAAGGACGTGGTGATCGACCTCATCTGCTACCGCCGCCGCGGTCACAACGAGTCCGACAACCCGGCCTTCACCCAGCCGCTGATGTACGACCTGATCGACAAGAAGCGCTCGGTGCGCAAGCTCTACACCGAGTC